>NZ_JBHVFF010000087.1:0-27398 GCF_042801895.1 Streptomyces sp. NPDC057543
ACTGATGCGGGCGGCCCGCGCCACCTGGCCCAGCCCGGAACTTGCCGCGCTGGCCCGGGCCAGGCCGCGCGGCGCCCACCAGCCCGTCGTGCTCGGCCTCACCGCGCGCGCCGCCGGCCTCGGGCCCCTGGACGCCGCACGCTGCGTCGCCTACGAAACCGTCAGCGGACCGGCCACCGCCGTCGTCCGCCTGCTCTCGCTCGACCCCTTCGAGGCCACCGCCGTCCTCGCCCGTCTCGCACCCGAACTCGACCGGATCGCCGAACAGGCCACCGCTGCCGCGCACGGCACCATCGACGCGCTGCCCGCGGCCTCCGCCCCCCTCCTCGACATCACCGCCGAGGCACACGCGGCCTGGCCGGTCCGCCTGTTCGCCTCGTAGGCCCGCAACAACCAGGAGCCGAACCCCATGCACCTCGACCACGCCCAGCACGGCCCCGCCGCCGTGAGCGCCGACGCCGCCCGCCCGGACGGCACCCGCCGTGCCCTGCGCATCGGGCTCGGCGGACCGGTCGGCTCCGGCAAGACCGCGACCGTCGCCGCCCTCTGCCGGGCCTTGCGCGACCAGCTCTCCATCGCCGTGGTCACCAACGACATCTACACCCGTGAGGACGCCGCCTTCCTCCTGCGTGAAGCGGTCCTGCCCCCCGAGCGCATCCAGGCCGTGGAGACCGGAGCCTGCCCGCACACCGCGATCAGGGACGACATCTCCGCCAACCTCGAAGCCGTCGAGGACCTGGAGGACACCGTCGGACCGCTCGATCTGATCCTTGTCGAATCCGGCGGTGACAACCTCACCGCCACCTTCTCCAAGGGGCTGGTCGACGCCCAGATCTTCGTCATCGACGTGGCCGGCGGCGACGACATCCCGCGCAAGGGTGGCCCCGGTGTCACCACCTCCGACCTGCTCGTCATCAACAAGACCGACCTCGCGCCGTACGTCGGCTCCGATCTCGGCCGGATGGCGCAGGACGCCGCGCGACAGCGCGGCCCGCTCCCGGTGGCCTTCACGTCGCTCACCTCCGAGGAGGGCGTGGGGCCCGTCGCCGACTGGGTGCGGGGGCGGCTCGCCGCCTGGATCGCATGAGCGTCCAGGCCACCGCCCGGATCACCGCGGTCCTCGACGGCCGGGGCGTCACCTCGCTCCCCGTGCTGGAGAGCGACGGACCGCTCGCCCTGCGCCGGACCCGGGCCAGGGGCGGTCCGTACGCCCGTGTCACCGTCGTGGGAGCCATGAGCGCACCGCTCGACGGTGACCGGCTCGCCATCGAGGCGCGGGTCGGGAACGGTGCCCGGCTCACCGTCGACTCGGCGGCGGCGACCATCGCCCTGCCGGGGCCGGGACCGGCCGCCGAACCCGCCACGTACGAAATCGAGTTGAGCGTGGGGGAGCGGGCCGGGCTCTGCTGGCTGCCGGAGCAGCTCGTCTCGGCGCACGGCAGCGCCCTGCGTATGACCACGCGCGTCGAACTCGCCCCCACCGCACGGCTGGTGCTGCGCGAGGAGCAGATTCTCGGCCGGCACGGCGAGAGCACCGGCACCGTCACCAGCCGCCTCACCGTGCACCGCGCCGGCCGTCCGCTGATCGACCAGCAGGTCGCGTATGGGCCGGGAGCACCTCAAGGGTGGGACGGCGCGGCCGTTCTGGGCGGCCATCGGGCTGTCGGTCAACTCCTCGTCGTAGACCCGGCGTTCGACTCGGAAGGCCTCGAGGCGCGCCTGCTGGGACCGACCGCCGCCCTCACCCCGCTCGCCGGTCCGGGCGTGCTGGTGACAGCGCTCGCCCCCGACGCGCGCCTGCTGCGCAAGTTCCTGGACGAGGCTCTGAACGACGTACTCCACACCGTGACAGGCTGAACACCGCTCAGCGGGACATGGATGTCCGGTTATTGATTCGGTAAAGAAGTGGGTGTGTGGCCTGTTCTCAGGAACCCCACAGACGACAGGATCCGCGGGAGGTCCCGAATGAACCGCGCCGCCACCGGCGGCGCTTCAGATATGGGGGAGGTTTCACTTGAGGCGCACAGCAGTGCTCGGCTCGGCCGGCGCTCTGATCGCGGGCACGCTCATAGGGGGAGCGATATCCGCACCGTCGGCGACGGCCGAAAGCCGTCACCACCAAGTTTCCGAGGTGCAAGGTGTCGAGCTGGCCGCGGCACGGGCGGCCAGGTCCGGTATCGACTGGCAGGACTGTCCGGCCGACTGGGCCCTGGCCAAGCCGATCCAGTGCGGCTGGGTGACTGTGCCGCTCGACTACGCCAGGCCCGACGGCAAGCAGATCAAGCTCGCCGTCGACCGGCACGTCAGCACCGGCACCAAGGACGAGCGACAGGGCGCCCTGCTCTACAACCCGGGCGGCCCCGGCGGTTCGGGGCTGAGGTTCCCGACCCGGATCACCAACAAGAACCCCCTCTGGACGAACACGGCGAAGGCCTACGACTTCGTGGGCTTCGACCCGCGGGGCGTCGGCCACTCCGCGCCGATCTCCTGTGTCGATCCCCAGGAGTTCGCCAAGGCCCCCAAGGCCGACCCCGTACCCGACTCCGAGGCCGACAAGCGCGCCCAGCGCAAGCTCGCCGCCGAATACGCGGACGGCTGCGCCCGGCGCAGCGGCGACATGCTGCCGCACATGACCACGCCGAACACCGCACGCGACCTGGACGTCATCCGCGCCGCTCTCGGTGAGGAGAAGCTCAACTACCTGGGCGTCTCCTACGGCACCTACCTGGGCGCGGTCTACGGCACGCTCTTCCCGACCCACGTCCGCCGCATGGTGGTCGACAGTGTTGTCAACCCGGCCAAGGACAACATCTGGTACCAGGCCAACCTGAACCAGGACATCGCCTTCCAGGGACGCTGGGACGACTGGAAGGCATGGGTCGCCAAGAACGACTCCGTCTTCCACATCGGCAACACCCCCGCGAAGGTCGAGCAGGCGTGGCTGGAGCTGCGCGCCGCCGCGAAGAAGAACCCGATCGGCGGCGTCGTCGGCCCCGCCGAGCTCATCGGTTTCTTCCAGAGCGCGCCGTACTACGACTCCTCCTGGGCGCCCATTGCCCGGATCTGGAGCGACTACCTGGGCGGCGACACCCAGGCTCTGGTCGACGCGGCGGCCCCGGACATGTCCGACGCCGCCGGGAACATCTCCTCGGAGAACGGCAACGCCGTGTACACGGCGGTCGAGTGCACGGACGCCAAGTGGCCCACCAGCTGGCAGAAGTGGGACCACGACAACACCCGGCTGCACAAGGACTACCCGTTCATGACCTGGGCCAACGCCTGGATGAACCTGCCCTGTGCGACCTGGTCGGCCAAGCAGCAGACCCCGGTGAACGTCAAGACCGGCAAGGGCCTGCCACCGGTACTGATCGTGCAGTCCACGCGTGATGCCGCCACCCCGTACCAGGGCGCCGTCGAACTGCACAAGCGCTTCAAGGGCTCGCGCCTCATCACCGAACGGGATGCCGGTTCCCACGGTGTCACCGGTCTGGTCAACCCCTGCATCAACGAGCGGGTGGAAACCTACCTGCTCACGGGCAGGACCGACCGCAACGACGTGACGTGCGCACCGCACGCCACCCCCAAGCCGTAACGGTCACTCCCAGCGGTCCCGAGTAATGGGAACGGGCGGCCTCGGAACACCGGCCGCCCGTTCTCGCGTCACCGGTTCCGCCTCATTCCTTCCGGTCGTACGCCTCCAGCCAGGCGTCCTCCGCCGCGTAGTCGAAGAGCTTGTTCCCGTACGACCGCAGCATGGCGGGATAGGCCTCCGCCCAGTCCCTGCCCTCCAGCTGCGCGGCGATCCACTCGACCGTCTCGGGGAGCGACTCCGCGTAGCCCGTCACCGGCCGGTACCCGAGCTCCCGCTCCGCGGCCGTCATGTCGTAGACGACAGGATGGGGGCAGCTCCACGGCGTCTCTCCGACGCCGTCCTCCCCGGGTGCGCCCGCCATCAGCGTGGTCTCGGTGCTGCGGCCGAGCACCGCGTCGACGGCCGCGCCGATCTCCGCGACCGTCGGCGCCTGCGGATCCCCGGCATTGAGCACCCGCGACCCCGGCCGCCCGGCTGAGAGCCGGATCAGCTCGGCCAGATTGGAGGAATGAACCGGGTGGAACCGGGACGCACCTCCGTACGAGAGCACCCGTCGCTCCCGGCCGTCCAGGAGCCTCTTCACGAAGTACAGCTCGCGCGGGGAGCGGCAGTAGGGCCCGTGAATCGCCCCCGCGCGCAACAGCGTCACCGGCAGCGCGTCCCGCGCCGCCAGCAGGTCATGCTCCAGTTGGACCTTCCGCGTCCCGTAGGTGGCATCACCCGCCCGAACGGTGCGCCCGGTCTCCGGGATCGGCACGGGGTACCGGGGAAAACCATCGGGCTCGTTCTGCGTATCGAAGCTGCGCCCCCGATCGTCCTCGTACACCGCACCGCTGGAGACGACCACCGCCGAACCGATCCGGTCCGCGAGTCCGGTCAGCTGCCGGGCGTGGTCCGCGCCGTACGCTACCATGTCGACCAGTACGTCACAACCGTCGCCCAGCGCGGCCGCGAGCGCCCCGTCCTCGTTCCGGTCGAGAGCCTTCGTGCGCACCGCGCCGTCCCACCGCGCGTCCCGGCCGCCGCCGCGGGAAGCGGCCGTCACCTCCCAGCCGTCCTCGACGAGCGCCCGCACGGCCGCTCGCCCGATCTGTCCCGTCGCTCCCAGGACCCATGCGTTTCCTTTGGTCATGAGGGGCACGCTAGGCCGGGACAGCGGCCCGGACGAGCGGAGTTCACCCTGCGCGGATCCGCCGTCAGCGTCGCAGTTTCGGGAACTTCTTCGACTGCCCGGTCTGCCTGGTCTGCTCGGCCTGCGCGGCCTTCACCTTGGCCGCGTACTCGTCGACGTACTCCTGACCGGAGAGCGTGAGGATCGCGTACATGATCTCGTCGGTGACGGCCCGGATCGCCGCCTTCTGGTTCTCCAGACCGGCATAGCGGGAGAAGTCCAACGGCTCGCCGAAGCGGATGGTGACCCGTTTGATACGCGGAACGACCTGTCCCGGCGGCTGGATCTCGAACGTGCCGACCATCGCGCACGGCACCACCGGCACCTGCGCCCTGATCGCCATCACGGCCACGCCGACCTTGCCCTTGTAGAGCCGGCCGTCGTGGGAACGGGTGCCCTCCGGATAGATCCCCAGCAACTCGCCCCTGCCCAGCACCCCGAGACCTTCGCGGATCGCCGCCTGCCCCGCGTCCTTGCCGGACCGGTCCACCGGAATCTGACCGATGCTGTGGAAGAAGGCCGCGGTCAGCCGCCCCTTCACGCCCGGCCCGGTGAAGTACTCCGCCTTGGCGAGGAACGTGATGCGCCGTTTGAGGATCGCGGGCATCAGAAAATGGTCGGAGAACGACAGATGGTTACCGGCGACGATGGCCGCGCCGTGCTCCGGGACGTGCTCCAGACCCTCGATCCGGGGACGGAAGAACAGCCGGAGAAGCGGCCCGATAATGGCGTATTTGAGCACGTAGTAGAACACGGGGCGGCTCCCAGCTCGGTCGGATCGGCTCCATGGCTGCATTCCGCGAGGTCGGCGGACAACTCGGGGGAGGACAGCCTAGGTGCAGCTGTCGCCTTGTGTATCGCTCTTCGGGCGGGTCGATGCTGACCCTGTGCCACCTCTGGTGACAAGGAGTCGGGCCGGGCTCTCTGTGCCGCGGCCGGTGCGGGCGGGGCGGTCCGCCCGCGTCCCGATGCGCTGACCGGCGTCCGGAGAGTTCAGTGCACTGGCAGTCCGCGTGCAGTACCTCGGTCCGAAGCCTTGCTGGTTTCCACAGGAACGTGGAAACCAGCAGGGAGCGGGAGAAGTTCCGACGGAGTTCCGGTCTTTCGTCAGTCCCGTGAGTTACCGAAGAGGAGGCGGTAGCCGATGAGCAGGACGAGGGAGCCGCCGATCGCCGCGCCCCATGTGGTCAGGTCGAAGAAGTCGTTCTCCACGGGGCGGTCGAGGAAGTGCGCCGAGAGCCAGCCGCCGACGAAGGCGCCGGCGATACCGATGAGAGTGGTACCGATCAGGCCGCCGGGATCGCGCCCGGGGAGCAGGACCTTGGCGATGACTCCGGCGACGAGCCCGAGGATGATCCAGCTGATGATGCCCACGTTCGTTGTTCCCTTTCTCGGATCGCGCCGGGCGGAGGCTCCCCCCGGCCGACAGCGATGCATTGCTCGGTTGCGCAACCGTACAGATAAGGGTGAAGACGCGGCGCGGGCGCCGCTGGTTGCGTCGGAACGCCTGGCGGCCCGTGGGCGTGGGCCGGCTCATCGGCAGGCGGCCGACGTCGTTCGGGGTTCTGGACGGCGGTCTAAACTGGGAAGGTTGGCAAGCGACCGCGCGGAGATGGGAGGGACGACGGTGGCGACAGGCGTCGACAGCTTCGAGGACCCACATGCCGAGGTGCTCGCGGAGGCGGCCGCGGCCTTCGGGTTGCTGGCGTCCTCGGCACGGTTGCACATCATGTGGACGCTGGCCCGGGGCGAGAGTGATGTGAGCGGACTCGCGGAGCGGGTGGGTGGCGCGCTGCCCGCCGTCAGCCAGCACCTGACGAAGCTGAAGCTTGCCGGTCTCGTACGTTCCCGTCGCGAGGGCCGACGGATGGTCTACTTCGTGGACGACCCCGATACCGTGACCGTGGTGCGGCTGATGGTCGGCCAGTTGACCGCGCGCGCCGATGGTAGGTCCGCACCGGTGCGCGCGCTCCGCGGGACCGGCGCCTGAGACCACTGAGGGGCCGGGCTTCGTGGCGCCGGCCGCGCGATCCGTTCACCGCGGTGCTGCTCTCGGGCAAGATGCCGGCATTCGCCCGCGGCGCGCATCCCGGCAGTCGGGCGCAGTCCTACCTGGACCGGATGCATGCCAACGGGGCCAAGGCCGGACAGATGGCTTCCGCTCAGCCGTAGGAGAGGTCGGCGCAGAGGTCGTCGTCGGCGGAGCGGGCACTGTCAGCTACTTGGGAGGGCAGGGATGCCGGCTCACCGGAGGTCGTGGCTGCGGGGTTGTCCGCGTAGTCCTGACCGAGGATCACATCGATACCTGTTGTGGTAGCCGCTCGGACTTCCGCGTCGGGGAACAGCCGGGCGACCGCTTTCGCCCGGTCCTTCTGCCCCGGTCCGTATTCGATCACTGTGGTGCTGTGGTCCTGGCTGCCGGCCGTGGCGGTGCTGGTGACGGTGAAGCCGTGGTCCTTGAGGGTCAGCGCGGCGTCGGCCGCGAGTCCGGTGACGGTGGTGCCGTTGTAGACGGCGACATCGATGCCGTCCCCGGAGAACGCCTCATCGGCACCTGCTGTCGGGGAGGCCGACGCTGTCTCGTCCGGGGCATTGCCGCCGGCGTGCTTGCTACTGGCGTCCTTGCCGTCGATGGTCCGGTCGGCTTTCAGCGCCGCCCACAGTGCGTGAGCGTCCGGTTCGACGATTGCCACCCGTGCCCCCTGGTACTGCCAGGGAATGGTCACGAACTTGGTGTTATGCAGGTCGATGTCCTTCAGCGTCATCGTGAAGGACAGCAGTTTGTCGGCGGACCCGAGACCGGGGTCGACGGTCATGGACCGGGTTGCGGCGTCCGCGAGCGGCAGCAGCTTGGTGGGGGTGAGTCCGTCGCTCTTCACCTTCTTGATCAGGCTTGCGACGAAGGCTTGTTGGCGTTTGATGCGGCCTATGTCGGAGCCGTCGCCGATGCCGTGCCGAATGCGCACGTAGTCCAGTGCCTGCTGCCCCGCGACCTTCTGCTCGCCCTTGGCGAAGAGGAGCTTGCCGCGCGTGGTGCGGTTGGGATTGAGATCCTGTTGGTAGATGTCCTGCGGCAGACACACCTCGACGCCACCGACGACCTTGGTCAGCTCCGAGAAGCCCTTGAAGTCGACGACGAGGGTGTGGTCGACACGTAGTCCGGTCAGTTTCTCGACGGTGTTCTGGGTGCAGGCCGGGTTGCCGTTGGTGGTCTGGCCCATGGAATACGCCGCGTTGAACATGGTGTTGGTCTGCGTCTTGGACCAACTCCCGTCCGGGAGTCTGCAGGGTGGGATGTCGACGAGGGTGTCACGCGGTATGGACACGGCGACGGCGTGCTGGTGATCGGCATAGATGTGGAGCAGGAAGGCGGTGTCCGAGCGGCCGACGTCGCTCTTGTCGCCGCCGCCCAGATCACTGTTCCCGCCGGTGCGCGCGTCCGAACCGATGACCAGGACGTTCTCCCCCTTCGAGGCGGAGGCATCCGGCCGGTCGTCGGAGACGCCGTCCGAGCTGAAGGTTTCGATGTTGCCGCCCAGCCGGAGGTAGATCCACCCTGCTCCTGCCGTCACCAGCACGAGCAGGGACAGAGTCGTCACCAGCACGAGACGCGCCCGGCTGCGCTTGCGCCGCCGTCCGCGCACGGCGGATCGGGCGTCGTTGTGGCGCGGGGGCGCCTGCTGTCGGCGGGTGCCTGCCATGTGTACGCCCCTCATCCGTCCGGTTGATACAGAGGGACGACTCGCCCCACCCCAAGGTTGTACAGTTGCGCAATGTAGCAAGCTTTCCGGTGGGGGCCACTCCTGGGTGCGCACCCTGGTCGATGAGGTGAAGGGCAGGGCGGGAAATGTTGCGTAATGGGCTGGAGCCTTGGCATCTGCTGATCGTGGCGATCGTCGTCATCGTGCTGTTCGGGTCGAAGAAACTGCCGGACACCGCTCGGGCCGTGGGGAAGTCGCTGCGCATCCTCAAGAGCGAGACCAAGGCGATGAAGGAGGATGACGCACCGGGGCCGGCCGCCGATCCCGGCCCGTCCGTGCAGGTCGCGCCCGCGGTGATCCCGGCCGCAGGTGAGCCGGCTCCGGCCCGCCCGGCCGCGGAACGCAACGACGCCGCCCGCTGAGCCGGGCACGGCGGCGCCATCAGGGGCTGGCGCCGTCGAAGCCGTACCTCAGCGGCTCACTGCGCACTCGGGGATCCCGGCGATAGAGGTAGAGGGCCTCCACCCGCATGTCCCCGGGCGAGGAATCCAGTTGGCAGGGGTAGGTGACCTGCAGTATCGAGGGCCGGTCGGTGACCCGCATCCATGCTCCGTCCGCGGGGCCGCCTTCGAGTTTCGCGCGCTCCCAGCCGGTCATGTCGTTCGCATCCATGTTCATACTTTAATTATTGCGCAAGCT
Organism: Streptomyces sp. NPDC057543; assembly: GCF_042801895.1. Lineage (NCBI taxonomy): Bacteria > Bacillati > Actinomycetota > Actinomycetes > Kitasatosporales > Streptomycetaceae > Streptomyces > Streptomyces sp. NPDC057543. Next base: position 9,164 of record NZ_JBHVFF010000087.1, read on the forward strand.
TTAAACTATTGTGAAACTCGTCACTCCGGGGCTCGACCGCGAGCCCGGGCGCGACTCGACCATGGGGAGAAGCGGTACATATGGGCGTCAGCCTCGCCAAGGGCCAGAACGTCGTCCTCAACCAGGACGGCACCCCGCTTGCGGACGTCACGGTCGGATTGGGCTGGGACGCACGGCCGGTCGGTGCAGTCGACTTCGACCTCGATGCGTCCGCGATCATCTGCGGCCCTGAGATGAAGGTGATCTCCGACGAGCACTTCGTCTTCTACAACAACCTCATCAGCCCCGATGGTGCCGTTCGGCACACGGGCGACAACACGACCGGTGAAGGCGACGGGGACGACGAACAGATCCTCGTCGACCTCGACGGGCTGGGCGAGAAGGTGGGGCAGGTCGTCTTCGCGGTCTCCATCCACGACGCGGAACGGCGCGGCCAGAACTTCGGGCAGGTCGACGAAGCCTTCATCCGCGTGGTGGACAACCTCACCGGCCGTGAGATGTGCCGCTACGAACTCTCCTATGACGCCGCCGGTGAGACCGCGATGGTCTTCGGCGCCCTGTACCGCAGAGGCGGGGAGTGGAAGTTCCGCGCCATCGGCCAAGGCTATGCACGGGGGCTGGAGGGTATCGCCACCGACTACGGCGTGGGTATCGCCTGAGTGGCGCGGCGCCGGGGGCGTGCGGGGGAGAGGGCGGTCACACGGCCCGGTCAGTGGCCGGCTGCCGCCGCACCGTTCAGGTCGCGGTGGATGACGCGGGCCGCTCCTTCGATGGTGGCGACGCCGTAGTCCATGGTGCGGTTGCCGCTGGAGAGGACGACCAGGCCGTAGTCGTGACTGTTTCCGGTGAAGGAGCCCACGCTGTGCACCCGCCATCCGTCGGTGGCGCGCGGCAGCCAGCCGTTCTTGACGTGAACCCGTGCCGTGGCGGGCGATCCGGCGGGCACTCCCCACCTCTGGTCGGGAGCGACCCGGTGCATCAGATCGAGGGCGTACGCGCGCGAGGCCGGCGTGAGCGCGGCGTTCTGCGTCGTCAGCAGCTGCATCAGCCGGAGTTGGTCGCCGGCGGTCGTCCGGGTGAGGCCCCAGCTCGCACCCGAACCGGGAACGGTGTGCCGCATGTCGGCCAGGGTGAGGAACTCCTTGAACCCGGCGGCACCGATCTGGCGCCAGAGAGCGGAGGTCGAGTCGTTGTCCGACCTGGTGATCATCGCGGTGGTCAGTTCCACCTCCCGCGGAGTCAGCTTCCGGTGTGCCTCCTCGGCCTGCCGCAGCAGCGCTCCGAGCACCGAGACCTTGACGACGCTGGCGGAGTCGAAGTGGGTACCGGCCTTGAACTCGCAGGTGGTCCCGGTGGTGCGGTCGTAGAGGGCCAGCGACGATGTGCCCTGACGGCTGTCGAGGGCATCGGCTACGTCGTGGGACAGCGCGGCGGCCAGGCCCGGCTTCTTCGACGTGCAGACGACCTTCGAACCGGCGGCCGTGGCGCTGGCCGTGTCGGCGGAGGCCGGGGTGGCCAGGGCGAACGCGGTGAGCAATGAACATGCGGCCAGGGCGGCGGCCAGACCGCGCCGAGCGCCGGTCGAGATGGGTGATCGGTACATGAAGGCTATGTCCTGTCCCACGATGTGTCAGAGGTCCCACGGTGTGTCGGAGGTCGTCTCGCCGGACCTCGCCCTGGCCGACTGAGGGCGCGCTTCCGTCGCGTCTTGGATCGCGACCGCGCAGTGAGGTGGGCCGCAGCAGGTTGCCGCCCTGGTGTCCGTTCGGGCCGCGGAGATGTGATGAAGGGGTCGGGGGCTCAGCTGTAGCCGGACCGTATCCCCATTCATGGGCCAGGCCGACCCTACGCGCCCGGGCGGCGTCCGCGTAGGGCGTATTGGGGGATATGTCCGGTATGAGAGGACATGTCGGCATGTGATGTTCGTCAAACCGGCAGGCTGCCACCGACCCGGAACCGTACGGGACCCAGCAGGCCACTGACGCGCTGGCCCGGGAAGACGAAGTGGGTCGGGCTCGTCGCGTCCAGACGGGGTGCCAGCGTCCCGAACACCGCGATGTCGAGGGTGTGGGCCCCGGGCCCGGCCAGGCCCGTCAGGTCGAATGCGTACGGGGAACACACCCGCACCCCGGCGGCCGCGCCGTCGACCATCACCTCCGCCGTCCCGCGAACCCGTCCGAGGTCGAGCCGCACGCGCCCCGTGGCGGCCTCGGCGGGCAGGGTCACCACGCGGCGGTACCGCACACCGCCGCTGTACTCGGCCAGGCCGTGCGTCTCCCAATTGCCGACGCGGATCCACCCGGGGCCGACCTCGCAGCGCACCGGGCCGGCCAGCGCGGCGCCCCCCTCGAACCCGGGGCGGGTCCGGATCCGCAGGGCCGCGATCCGGGGACCGGACGGGCCACCGGCCGACAGATCGACCGCAACGGTCCGAACGCCCCGGGCGTCGACGGCGACGACGGGCGCGGGGTACTCGGCGCCGTCCACGAAGACCGTCGTTCCGCCGTGTACATAAGCGGTCAACCGGGTGGTCCCGGGCGGCAGTTCGCACCACAGCCACTCCACCGTTCCCCGGCTTCCCGGGGTCGCGAACCGGACCGGCACCACCGTGCCGTCGTCCGCGTCCGGATCCAGCCAGGCGGCCCCCGGCAGTGGATGCGGGCGGCGGCGCAGATACAGCGCGGCCGGGTCACCCACCGGCTCACGGCGTACCGCGACCGACACACGCCCTCGCGCGCTCCCGGCCCACCACCGGGCGTCACTGTGCAGGGCCGCGACACGGTCGCCGTTCCCGTCCTCGAAGACCGCGTCCACCAGGACCGCGCGGTCGCCGTCGCCGGACGTCTCCACCGTGATGTCGTTGTCACCGATGCGCAGCGCCGCCGCCACGTCATGGCGCCGCACGCGTGGGACGGCGTGTTCGGGATAGGGGTCGAATCCGCCCTGTCTTCCCACCAGTTGCCCATTGACGCGCAGGACGCAGGTGGCACGCGCCGCCACTTGGACGACGGCCCGGACGGGAAGCGCCGACAGGCGCAACGTCGTGCCCATCGCTCCGGAAGCGTGCATCCACTCCGGGCGCCGGTAGCGCTCCGGATCGCGTACGAGTGCCACATGCGCCCGCAGATCGGATTCCTGATCGGGGATCAGTTCCAGTTCGAGCAGACGGCGGCCCGCTGGTAGACGGACCGGGCCCATCGCGAGGTGGCCCCCGTCGTCCAGGGAAACGGGGGCGCCGTCGAGCCGGGCCCGCTTCGCCGCCGCGGCCCCGATCGCCAGATGCCCGAAGAAGGAGTCGTCCAGGAGAAGCTCAACGCGCACCCGCACCAGCTCTCCGGCAGCCGTGGGACCGATGTGCACGAACTCCTCCGGCACATGGCCCTTGGGCCCCAAGGTCGCTCGGTGGACCGGGTCCTTGTACACGCCCAACGTGTCGGACCACTCAAGGTTCACCGGGAAGCCCCGGCCGGGACCATTGCGGAGCGCGACCGCGTGCGGGCCGAACGTCGCGTGGACCGTGTCCACGGCCTGCTCATCGGTGGGGTCCGGCCCCATGGCCCAGCCATCCCGGACGCCGTCCTCCCCGCTCGCTTCCGCCCGGTGCCGGAAGGTCCGGCACTCGGTGACCGTCGGGCCGGCGGGCGGGCCGGTCGCGGGGCGGGCGAAGTCGCCCCAGGTGTTGTCGAGGGTCGGGACGAGCGTCATGTCCCAGTCCGCGTCCGCCGGGATCTCCACGGTGGTGACCGCCGGTGCGGCTCCCGGTGTCCCGGACGCTCCGGCCGTGGCCGTTCCCACGGTCCGGCCCGGCAGGACCAGCACCGCCGCCGGGCCCGTATCGAAGGGGACATCGACCTCGACGGCCCGGGCGTCGTCATCGGCGGGACGCACCGGCAGAGTCCGGGGCGCGCCGCCGAAGGGGTCCACCAGGACGGCCGGGCCCCCCGCGTCCCGTACCCGCACCCGTGTGCCGCGCGCGTAGCGGTCCGGATCGAAGTCGTATCGGGCATCCAGCCAGCCGAGCGCGGCACCCCGGGCATCTGGGGCCGCGACGACGGCCCGGGTCGCCCGCGGGGCGGCCGCGGTCAGGAACACCACCGTGGTGTCGTCCACACGCCGCGCGAGTGCGGGAACCGGGGCCCGGACCACCGGGTGCACCCCCGCGAGCGCCGCGGCCATACCGTCCGGTCCGGGGACGAAAACGGCCCGGCCGTCCGCGAAGCACGCGCGCAGCTCGCCGAGCAAACCGGCCGCTTCGCAGCCGATCACGTGCTCGGGGAGGGCACCGAGTGCGATCAACGTCCCACCGGAAGAGGCGAATTCGACGAGCCGCCGTGCCGTGTCGTGTTCGAGGACCGTGCACGCGGGCAGCACGATCGCGGTGTACGCCTCGTCCGCGACCCTCAGCCGCACCCCGTCGTCCGACGGCGTGACCCGGGCGCGCGCCAGGGACGCGTCGTCGATGACGTCGGCATCGAGACCGATCCGCTCCATGATGCCCGGCCGGGTGCGGAACCAGGCCATGTCACCGATGAGTTGCAGATAGGTCGACTGCGCCCGCGCCGCCTCCTCCGTCACCCCGTCCAGGGCGGTCCCGGCCTGGGCCGTGGTGGTGGGCAGCAGGATCGCGATCTCGCACAGATGGTGTCCGAGACTCAGGATCGCGCACAGCCGGGTCACGGCGTCGGCGAAGACACAGTGGTGGCGCCAGTACGGCTGACGCCAGTCGGTCGCGGGCGGCGCCCACTCCCACCAGCCGCCCTTCGTCGTGTAGTAGACGGCATGCGGGTTGTAGAGGGTCGCACCGGCGCGGAGCCACGGCAGCAGCCAGTCGAACGTCTCCTCCAGCGTGCCGCCCCAGCCGGTGGAGTGGAAGGCCTCGATCCAGGTGCGGGGGTGGCCGTAGAGATGGGCCAGCGAGGAGTGGATGCGGGCGTCCCCGTGGTGGTCGGAGCCGGGGGCCGAGAACCAGCGGTGCGTCCGGGCGTAATCGGCGTACAACTCCACGCCCGCCAGGGGGTGTCCGGCGCGGGCGGGGTCCTGCTGGTCGCAGCCGATGTGCAGGCCGTGCCGGTCGTGCCATGCGGCCAGCGGCCGGAAGAACGCCTCTTCGGCCAGCTCGGCGCGGGTCACCTGATAGTCGCGGCGGATCCGGTGGGCATCCGGATCCCCACTGTCGTCGTACAGGGCGTCGAGCCGTGTGGTGATGTCGTACCCGCGAAGGCGCAGAAAGGCGTCGGCGAAACCGGTCGACCAGGTGGGCAGGGACGGCAACTCGTCCTGGAACGAGCCGATGACGACCGTCCCCAGCCGGTCGCCGAGCCGGCGTTCGAACTCCCCGTGCACGCGGTCCAGCAGCGCCGCACACGCCGTCGAACCGAGGTAGTCGAAACCGAGCGGTACATGATGATGGAGCGTCAGGCGCCACCGTCCCGGCCCCGGCGCCCGTACGATCCCGTCGTCCACCGCGACCCGGACCGCTGGGCCGACCGCACGGCCGGCTGCGTCTACGGGTTCGGCGCGGCCCGCGAGAGGCCTCCCGTCCGGGGGACACCGCAGCTCTCCGGCCCGTGGCGCCGTGGCGTCGACGACCGCACGCACGCGGTCGAGCCGACGGCCCGCGTGGGCGGGCTGCTCGTCGACGAGGCGCGCCTGGAGGTCGGCACCGGAGAAGCCGAGCTGGTCGTAGAACCACAGGCTCACACCCAGTTCGCGGGCGTCCTCGCACACGCCGTCGAGCAGAGCCCACCATGCGTCGGACAGAAAGGGCGGGTCGTCGGCGTCGGAGCCGAACAGGGGGCCCGAAGGCGCCAGATTGAGGAGAACGAGGTTGTGCACACCGCCCTCGGTGAACCGTTCCAACTGCGCCCGCAGGCGTGCGCGGTCGAGCCGCTCCCCGCTCCACCACCAGATGGCGGTGGGCGAGAAGGCGCGCGGCGGCTCCGCGAGGACCGCGGCGATGCCCGGGGGGAGCGGTGGGTGCAACGGGTGTGTCATGAGATGTCCTCAGCCCTTGAGACCGCCGGCGAAACCCTTGATCACATAGCGCTGGAGGAGCACGAACACCACCAGGATCGGCAGTGCCGCCAGCACCAGTCCGGCGAAGACGAGCCCGTAGTCGGAGACGTACTGGCCGACGAAGGCGAACACGCCGACGGGCACGGTCTCCTTGGCGGAGCCGCCCAGGTAGAGCAGCGGCGTGAAGAAGTCGTTCCAGATGAACACGGCGTTCAGGATGATCACGGTGCCGGTGATGGGACGCAGCAGGGGAAAGACGATCCGGGTGAACGCCTGCCGGTGGTTGCAGCCGTCGATGAGCGCGGCCTGCGCGTAGTCCTGCGGCAGGGCCCGGATGAATCCGGTGTAGAGGAAGACGGTGAACGGCAGTTGGATGCCGGTATAGAAGAACACCATGCCCTGGTACGTGCCGAGCCAGCCGAGGTCGTCGACGAGTTTGTACAGCGGAATCATGCCGAGCTGGAACGGCAGCACGATGCCCAGCAGGAACAGGATGTACAGCCCGTGGCCGAGGCCGCGGGCCGTACGCGCGAGGTAGTAGGCCCCTGTGGAACCCAGCACGATGAGGAGCAGCAGACTCGCGACGGTGATGATCGTGCTGTTCAGCAGGGCGGGCCCCAGCGACGCGGAGGACCAGGCGTCGCCGAAATTGCCGAAGGTGGGCGGGGAGGGCGGCGAGAGGGGCGATTCGGAGATCTGCCGGGGGTCCTTCAACGCCAGCGTGACCAGGGCGTACACCGGGAACAGGAACACGACGGCGACCGCGATCATGACCAGTTCGAGGGCGTACCGCCCGTATCGCGGCCTGCGGCCCCGGCGCACTTCGCGTTCGGGTCCCTGTTTCGCGGGCCCGCGGGTCGTTGCGATGCTCACGCCGTGACCTCCCTCGCACGCAGATAGCGGAGCTGGACCAGGGAGACCGCGGCGACGAACAGCGCGAGGACGAGAGCGACGGCGGTGCTGTAGCCGAACTTCCCGTAGACGAACGCCTCCTTGTACAGCACGGTCGACAGCGTCTCGCTGGAGGTGCCTGGGCCGCCGTTGGTGGCGGCGTAGACCTGGTCGAAGAGTTTGAGACCGCCGATGGTCGACAGCATGAGGTTGATCGTCAGGGCCGGGGCCAGCAGCGGCCAGGTGACGTAGCGGAAGCGCTGCCACGAGCCGGCGCCGTCGATCCGCGCGGCCTCGTGGAGTTCGGCGGGTACGCCCTGGAGGCCGGCGAGGAAGACGACCATCGAGTATCCGGCGTACTGCCATACGACCATCGCCACGACGGACCACAGGGCGAGCGACGGATCGCCGAGCCAGTCCTGACGCAGACCGCCGAGCCCGACCGCGCCGAGGACACCGTTGAGTCCTGCGCCGTTCTCCGGGTTGTAGACGTACTTCCACAGAATCGCGACCATGACCGGGCTGACGACGGCAGGCGCGAAGAAGATCAGCCGCAGCAGCGCACGGGACTTGATGTTGGTGTGGACGCCGAGCGCGAGCAGCAGGCCGACGCCGTTCTGGACGACGACCACGGCGATGGTGAGGAGCAGGGTGTTGCTGACGGACTCCAGGGCCCGGCTGTCGTCGAGCAACGTGCGGAAGTTGTCGAGGCCGGTGAAGGAGAAGCCGCCGATGCCGGACCAGTCGGTGAAGGCATACATCACCCCGGCGAGGCTCGGGTACAGGACGACGACGCCGTACACGACGAGCGCCGGGACCACGAAGATCCAGGACGGGGTGGTGTGGTCGCGGTGCCGGACCGGGCGCCCGGAGCCGGTCCGCGGTCCGCCTCCGACCTGGCCGACCGTGCCCGGGTCGGCCTTCTGGGAGGTGCTCGTCACGATTTCTTCCCGTAGGCCTCGTCCATCTGCCCGAGCGCGCCGTCGACGTCCGTCTTGCCTGCGAGGAGGTTCTGTACGGCGGCGAAATGGGCCGGCTGCACCTCGGCGTTGGGCCAGCTCTGGTCCATGAACGGGACGGCCCGGTTGTCGTCTATGACGGGCAGGAAGTCCTTGAGAGCGGGGTCGATCGTGGTGGACGCGTCGCGTTTGAACGGGATCGCGGCGACGGACTGCGCCCAGCGGTTCACGTTCTCCTGCTTGCCGAGGAATTCGATGAACTGCTTCGCCCCGGTGCTCTTCCCGGACCGTGCGGAGACGCCGAGGCCGACGACTATGCCTGCCGGAATCCACAGATTCGCGGCATCGTCACCGCCAGGGAAGGGGAACATGCCGAGATCGTCCGGTGTCCTCGTGGCCTGACGGAAGTTGGCGAGTACAGCGGAGACCTGGACGGCCATCGCGGCCTTGCCGCTCGCGACCATCGATGTCTGCTGCTCGTACGTTGTTCCGTTGGGGTTGTCGTTGAAGAAGCCCCGGCGCTGCAACTCCTGGTACTTGCCCATCGCGTCGGCCCAGCCGGAGCCGCGGAAGTGCGCCTTTCCGGCGGCCATCTCGGCGTCGAAGCCGGGGTTCTTCGCGTAGACGGCGTTGGGGACCAGCGCGTACGTGATCAGTTGGGTGACCCAGGGAGTCTGGGCACCGAGCGCGATCGGAATCACTCCCTTGGCCTTCAACCGTGCGCAGACATGAAGCAGTTCGCTCCACGTCCTGGGCGGCTGGACGCCGGCCTTCGCGAAGGCCTTCTTGTTGTGGATGGCGCCGATGACGCTGCTTCCCGCCGAATACAGATACGTCTTGCCCTGGTGCTGGTACGCGGGGTGGAAGTTCGCCGGGACCTCCTTCGTCCATGCCTGGTCGCTGAGGTCGGCGAGCAGTCCGGCCTTGGCCAGCTCGACCATGGACATGGCACTGCCGCTGCCCGGATAGAGGACATGGACATCGGGGGCGTTGCCCCCCGCGAGCTGGGTCCGCACCACCGTCTGCACCTGGTCCGTGGGCGCGAAGGAGGTGGCGAACTCGTCGTCCGGGTGGGCCTTGCGATACAGCTCGACCAGTTCCTCGACGGGCTTCTGTTGGTCGGCGACGCCGACGATGCGCAGCTTGCCGGAGCCGCCGCCGGAATCCGAGCAGGCCGTCAGCGCGGGTGGAAGGGCGGCGAGCGCCGCGACCCCGCCGCCGATACGGAGAAACCCCCGGCGGCCGACCGAGCCCCGGCCCGGCCGGCTGTGAGAACCCGTCGTCATGGTGTGCCCTCCTCGTGCGAACGGGCGGGCGAGGGATTCGCCGCCGGTCCTGATGTGCGTCGGCTCGGAGCGAGCGACGGCCGGACCCGGATCACGGGAGGCGTCCCGGTGTGGCCGTCCGCCGGTGGACAGGTCGCGGTGAAGCGGTACGCGCCCGAGGACACGCGGTGGAGAACGTGGTCGAAGGCGGTCGCGATCCGGGTGATGTGGGGGTCGTCGTCCCGCGGCGGCACACCCGACTCACGGATCGAGCGCATGTCCGTGGTGGGCACGTACACATCGGCGGTGGCGCCGGGCGGCACCAGCACGCACAGGGTGAACCGGTCGCCCTGCCGCTCCCAGCTCACCTCGACGGTGCCGCGGACCGATTCGTGACGGGCGCTCGCGCGATGCAGGGAACCGGGGCGGGGCCGGATCCGCAGTTGCCGGTATCCGGCCGAGTCCGGCGCCTGGTCGAGTCCGGCGACACCGCGATAGAGCCACTCACCGATCGACCCGAGCGCGTAGTGGTTGAAGGAGTTCATCGACGGTGCGCGGAACCCCGCCCCCGGCGTCCATCCGTCCCAGCGTTCCCAGATCGTCGTGGCGCCGTGCCGCAGCGGAAACCGCCACGACGGCACTTCGGCACGGTTCAGCAGCGCGTGGGCGAGGTCGGCCCGTCCGTGCGCGTCGAGGACGGGAGCGGCGAGCGCGACCCCGAGGAAACCGGTCATGAGGGCGGGCCCGGCGGCCCCGACGAGCGCGGCGAGCCGGTCCGCGGCGGCGTCGACGAGATCCTCGGGCAGCAACTCGTAGGCGAGCGCGAGGAGATAGCCCGTCTGTGTGTCCCCGGCGATCCGTACGGCGGGAGGCCCGACACCGGCTCGCTCGACGGCGACGAAGCGCTCGGCGAACGTGCTCCGGATGTCGTCGGCCAGCCGGTGGTAGCGGTCCCCGACGTCCTTGCGGCCCAGGGCATCGGCCGCCTTCGCCGTGAGGCGGGCACTGTGCGCGAAACAGGCCGTGGCGACGACGTCGCGTGGAGTGGGGGTGCCGGGGGCGAGCCAGTCCGAGAAGTGCGGACCCACCCGCCTGCGCCAGACCAGATCCGGATTATGGCGGTGAATCAGATCGATCCAGGCACACATGCCCTCCAGCGCACGGGCGAGGAAACGCGGATCGTCATAGCAGCGGTACAGGTGCCACGGGATGATCACCCCCGCGTCGCCCCAGCCCGGTGCGCCCTCGTCGCTCACGCCCACGAGACGCGGGGCGACGTTGGAGAAGCCACCGTCGGGGGTGCGGGCGTCATCGATGTCACGCAGCCACTTGGTGAAGAACGCGGCGACGTCCGCATTGAGCGCCGCCGTGGGCAGGAACACCTGCGCGTCGGCCAGCCAGCCGAGCCGCTCGTCGCGCTGCGGGCAGTCCGTGGGCACACTGACGAAGTTCGAGCGCTGCCCCCACGCGACACAGTCGTAGATCCGGCGCAGCTCCGCGTCCGAGCAGTCGAACGCCCCGGCCCACGGGGTGTCGCTGTGCAGCGCCACGGCGACGACATCGGACTCGGCCGGCTCCGGAATCCCGCTGATCTCGACGTACCGGAACCCGTGATACGTGAAGCGCGGCTCGAACACGATGTGCGCGCGCCCGTCCCCGATGAGTACATCGGTCGCGGCGGCGGTACGCAGATTGGCCGTGTACAGCCGCTCCGAGTCGTCCAGCACCTCGGCATGGCGGATCACCACCCGTGCCCCGGCGGCGAGTTCACCGACCCGCAGCCGCACCCGCCCGGCGAGGTTCTGGCCGAAGTCGACGATGTGGGTGTCCGGAGAGATCCGCGTGACCGAGCGCGGACGCAGCTCGGCCGTCGCCCGCACGGGCTCGTCGACGGACGCCACGAGCAGACGGTGATCGGCGTCCGTGACCAGGGCCGGCGACCAGCCGGAGTCGTCGAAGCCGGGCAGCTCCCAGCCGTCTGCGGCGTGGCGCAGGTCATGGCACTCGCCCATCAGCAGATCCGCGTGACGGATGACGCCCGTACTGCTGCGCCACGTCCCGTCGGTGACGAGCGCGGTGCTCCGGCCGTCCGGACCTGTGAGGTGGAGTTCGGCCAGGAACTGCGGAATCGTGCCGTAGTGGGCCCCGGCCCGGCGCGGTTCGAAGCCGACGAATCCGCTCCACCAGCCGTCGGCGACGGTCGCGGAGAGCACGTTCTCGCCCTCGCGCAGCAACTCGCCCACGTCGTACGTCTGGTACTGGACGCGGTGGTGGTAATCGGTCCAGCCGGGCGCGAGTTCGGCGTCGCCGACCCGTACGCCGTTGAGCCGGACCTCGTACAGGCCGCGCGCGCTGACATGGAGCCGGGCGTGCGCGCCCGCCGAGGCGGTGAAGGCGCGTCGCAGAACGGGGCACGGGGCCAGCCCGTGGTCGTCGAGCGCGAACTCACCCTCGGTGGGCGCGTCCATGACCTCGACCGGCTGCCGGTCGTGAGTGATCCATGACGCCCGCCACGCCCGCGTGTCGGTGACGGCCGTCTCGAACCAGGACGTGGCCTCGGCGGGTGCAGCCGTTCCGGCCGGCCAGACGGAGACCCGCCAGTGATAGCGCGTACGACTCAGCAGGGCGGGTCCCGCGAACCCGACACCGGTCGCGTACGGGTCCGTCACCCGGCCCGTGTCCCACAGGAGTCGACCGCACCCGTCCAGGTCCTCGGGGTGTTCTGCGACCCGGACCCGGTAGGCCACGGGGTCGTCGCCACGACGGTCGGACGCCAGCCGCCAGGAGAGCCGGGGCGCGGGTTCGTCGATCCCCAGCGGGGTGGTGCGGTGCTCGCACCGCAGGCCGTACGGCCGGAGAGTCCGGTCTCCGGAACGGTGGCCGGACGCCGTTCCTTCGGCGGGGCGGGAGGAGGGCACATCCGCTGCCGAGGAACCGGACACGAGCACGTCCTTCCGTCGCACCGAATTTCCCGATGTGAAATCTAACGTTAATTCTGTGGCGTGGAGACTATGAGTCACCCTGAAGGGTGTCAAGGGTGTTGTCGACGCGGCACCCGGTCACCTCGGGGGATGGTCGATGTCTCCCTAACTGGCCGCTTGTGAAAGGCATTGCGACCACCGGTGCGTGGTCTTGTGGCGTGTGATTCCCCTGTGATATCCAGCCTGTGATTACCACATGGGCGGACGTGAAATCAGGCGCCGATCCCACTTCGTACCGCACGGGATCCCGCCCGACGAAGGGACGAGTTTCATGCGACTCAACAGTGGGGCAGGCGGCACCGGGGGTTTCGGCAGACGGGCGATGCTCGGCGGGACGGTCGGCATGGCCCTCGCCGCAGCCGGCCTGTCGGCGGGCCGCGCCTGGGGTGACACGCCTTTCCACGACGACCCGTTCACCCTGGGAGTCGCCTCCGGCGATCCCTGGCCGGACGGCTTCGTGCTGTGGACCCGTCTCGCGCCCCAGCCCCTCGCTCCCGACGGGGCCGGAGGCATGCCGCCGTACGCCGTCGACGTCCAGTGGGAGGTCGCCCGCGACGAACGCTTCCGGTCCGTCGTACGCCGGGGGCGGGCCCGGGCGGTGCCCGAACTGGCCCACTCCGTCCACATCGAGGTCTCCGGACTGCAACCGGGCAGGCACTACTACTACCGCTTCCGCGCGGGCAGCGTGCACAGCCCGGTCGGCCGCACCCGCACCGCGCCCCCGCCGCACAGCCGCCCCAAGGAACTCGACTTCGCCTTCGTCTCCTGCCAGGCGTGGTTCGAGGGCTTCTACACCGCCTACCGGCACCTCGCCGAGGAGGACGTCGACCTGGTCCTGCACCTCGGCGACTACATCTACGAGAACGCCATCGATGCCATGGGCGGCGTGCGCAACGTCCCCGTCGCCGCCGAACTGCGCCCCGAACCGATGGACCTCGTCCAGTACCGCAACCGCCACGCCCTCCACCGCTTCGACCGCGACCTGATCGCCGCCCACCAGGTCCACCCGTTCGCCGTCGTCTGGGACGACCACGAGGTCGAGGACAACTGGGCGCGCGACAAGTCCAAGGCCGACAACGAACCCGATCAGGACCCGGCGGTCTTCCGGCAACGCGCGGCGGCGGCCTTCCAGGCGTACTACGAACACCTGCCGCTGCGGCTGCCGAACAAGCCGAACGGCTTCGAGGCCAGGATGTACCGCAGCCTGCGCTACGGTCGGATGGCCACCTTCCACATCCTCGACACCCGGCTCTTCCGCGACGACCAGCCCTGTGGCGACGGCACGAAGAGCGGCTGCGACGAACGGCTCACCCCCGGCCGCACCATCCTCGGCCCGGAACAGGAGCAGTGGCTCCACCGCAGCCTCGGGCACTCCGACACGACATGGAACATGATCTCCCAGCAGATCCCCGTGACCCAGGTCGACACCGATCCCGGCCCCGGTCAGTCATTCGTGATGGACTTCTGGGACGGTTATGTGGACGCGCGCCAACGGCTGTTCAAGGAGATCACCGACCGCGGCGTCAGCAACCCCGTCGTCCTCACCGGTGACATGCATCGTCACCTCGCCGCCGATCTCAAGCCGAACTTCGACGACCCGGAATCGCCCACCATCGGCGTCGAGTTCGTCGGTTCGTCCATCTCCACCACGAAGGACGGGATGGACCTGGACCCGTCCGGCGCCCGGCTGCTCGCGGCCAACGACCACATCAAGTTCACCAACTTCCAGCGCGGTTACGTACGTTGCGCACTGACCAGGGAGAGCTGCCGGGCCGACTTCCGGGTCCTGCCGTACGTCACCACCCCCGGCGCCCCCGTCTCCACCCGCACCTCGCTCGTGACCGAGGCGGGCCGTCCCGGGATCCAGCCCGCCTGAGAAAACACCGGCCGCCCCCTGCCGGGAGAGCGGCAGGGGGCGGATCGTGCCGGACGTGTCCCTTGCCCGGCACGGCCCGTCGCCGCCCGCGCGGACGGCGACGGGGAGACCCGGTCAGGGAGCGGTGCCCCAGGAGAGGGTGCCGCCCGCGTAGACGGCGATCTTCGAGGCGTCCGCGTAGGCCGTGTTGGTGGCGCGGCTGTAGTCGTCCGTCTCGTCGAAGTTCGACCAGTCGCTCTTGTTCAGCCGCAGCTGGATCTCCCCGGTGGAGGCTCCGGCGGCCAGCGTGCCGCTGGAGAAGCCCACCTCCAGGTAGTGGCTGGCCCCGGCGGCGGAACTGCCCGACGAGGACACACCGCGGATCACGTTGGAGCAGCCGATGACCGCGTAGTCGCAGGCGGTGTCGAAGGTGCTCGCGCCGGCCTCCGGAGTGAACCAGTACCGGATCTTCACCGTGGACAGATCCACCGCGGCGGACCCGGTGTTGACCAGTTGCAGACCCATCCGGATCTGGTTGTCGGTGGCCGAGGAGTCGGTGTTCTTGTACTGGACCTTGAGCGTCCCGGTCCCGGTTCCGCCGCCCTGGTCGGTCGTGGCCGAGACCGCCGCGGAGGCCGCCGAGACATTACCGGCCGCATCCCGCGCCCTGACGGTGTAGCTGTACGCGGTCGAGGCCGTCAGGCCCGTGTCCGTGTAGGACGTCGAGGCGGAGGAACCCACCTTCGTTCCCGAGCGGTAGACGTCGTACGCGCTCACGCCGGTGTCGTCCGTCGACGCCGTCCACGACAGCGAGACGCTGCCACTGGTCTTCCCCGTGACCTTCAGACCCGTGGGCGCGGTGGGCGCCTGGGTGTCGTCACCGCCGCCACTGCCGTTCAGCGGCGGGTAGGCGTTGCGTACCAGCTCCTGGAACTGCGCGGAGAACCAGTGGCCCGCGAGCGGGGAGTTCGGCAGGGCGCCGGTCAGGTTGTTGCCGTTGCGGCCGTTACCCGTGTACGTGGGGTCGCACATCCGGTCGAAACCCTTGCCCTCGTCGTTGTCGACGGGCTGGCTGTTGCCGTCCGACTCGCCCGGGGGCTTCGCCCAGACGTACGCGTCGATGCCCGGTTCGGGGGCGCTGGTGGGCCGCTCGCCGATACCCGCACCGCTCTGGTTGCACCAGTTGCCCGCATGGATGCGCCGGTCGACGCGGCCCTTGTTGACATAGTCGTTCACGTTGGTGAGCGGTCCCGCGGCGGTGGGCCGGGCGGAGCCGCCCCAGCCGTTGCGGGCCGTGTCGATCAGGATCCCGATGTCCGAGGCGAAGCCCTGGCGCACCAGCTCCGTGCGCAGCGCCTGCGCGAAGGAGAGCTCGTCGACGTAATAGTTCCAGTCCACCCACTTGGACTGGCGCACCGTGGTGCCGTTCACCGTGTCGGTGACCTTGAAGTAGGGCTCCTTCAGGGCCGAGTAGTTGGCCGTGTTCACGATGAAGCCCTGGACGTCCGCCACGGTCGCGCCCTCGGAGGTCGCGGCCTTCTTGAACTCCTGTGCCGCCGGGACGAAGTTGGAGTCCCAGCCCAGCCAGCCGTGGTGGGCGGCATCGACGTAGTTGTAGACGTTGGGTATCGCACCGAGGGTGTGCAGGGCGTAGCCGACGCCCTTCTCGTAGTTGCCGTTGGCCTTCATCGTCGCGCACGCCTCGGTGGACCCGGCCGTGCCGCCGGCGTTGGTGACCAGGTTCGGCAGCGAGTCCGGCTCGATGATGGTGGCGATGCGCAGACTCGCGTAGGCCGGGTCGGAGAGGACGTCGGCGATGGGGTCGATGTACTCGGTCTTGTACCGGTCGATCTCGGTGGGTCCGAGCTCACCGTTGGATGCCAGCGCCGCGCAGTCCCGCCCCGGCAGGTCGTAGATGACCACCTGGAAGAGGTTCGCGCCCTGGTCCAGGGCCGCGTCGAGGTGCTCGCGCAGACTCATCGCGTCGCCCGCGCCCTCGATGGCCGCGATGCGGTCCATCCAGACGAAGGAGGGCTCGTCTGCGATCGCGCTGCCGCCCGGTTCGGCCGCCGCCTTGGCGGACCAGTCGGGGTTCACATATGCGGTGGCGCCCACGTAGGGGTTGTCGACCCGGGCTGTGGCGGCCTGCACCGGTGAGGGTAGGGCCACTGCCAGCGCCGCGCCCATCGCCAGGGCGGAGAGTGCGGCCAGTTTTCGGCGTACTCCGTGCAGGGTGGTGCCTCTGGTTCTCATTGCGGCTCCGTGCTCCTCTCGTACGTCCGCGGTGGTTGCCGCAGACGGGTTCGTGGGGGGTGTGACGCGTGGGCGGCGGACCGGTCAGGGTGCGGTGCCCCACACCAGGGCCCCTCCGAGTGCGGCTGTAGTCGTCGGTCTCGCCGAAGGGCGACCAATAGGCCTTGTCGGCCGCGGCGCCCCGAGCGGCGCCCCGAGCGGCGCCCCGAGCCGCCGGTGCGGCAGGAGCGGCTGCCGCTGCTCGCCCTGGGCCGGACTCAGGGCGAGCAGACCGCTGCCCAGGGCGCTGCTGAACGTTCTACGGGATATCGACACAAATCCTCCGATGGCGGGCGTCGTGGGGGAGGGGTGGAGGGATGGATGCGGCGGCGCGGTGGTGCGGAACGGGTCCGGGCGGCGTACGGACCCGATGCCCCGGGCGGGAGCACCGTAGGGGGCGCATGACGGCCGTTGTGTGCAAGCCTTGATTGTGGGAGCGCTCCCAAGGTGGCGTGATGATGCGCACCTGTCAAGAGTCAAATCACAACTGCTTTACGGCTTCGTTGACTTGACGCCCCGGCACGGGCCCGGCCCGTGGCGCACAGCCGCTGGTGACGGACGGTGCGCCAGGGCCGGAATCACGTGTCCCGACGGCGGGGGATCGCGCGCGTCACCGAACGGTGAGCGAACCCTTCATGTACGGATGAATGGTGCAGATGTACGGGTAGGTGCCGGGATTGACCGGGGCGGTGAAGGTGGCCGTCTTCCCGGGCGCGATATCACCGGTGTCGAAGGTCTTCCCGTTGGTGGCGCCGGCGGTGGCGGTCACCGTATGGGCCACGGCGTCCTCGTTGACGACAGTGATCCGGGCGCCCGCGGGGACCGTCAGTTGGGTCGGTGTGAACGCGAAGTTCTTGATCGTGATCCGTGCCTTGCCGACAGGGGACGGCGAAGGCGACGCGGAGGCCGAGGGGGAGGTGGAGGGTGTGGCGCTGGTGGGCGACGAGCCGGCGCCACCGCTGTGCGAACAGCCGGCGAGGGCAGTCGCGCAGACGATCGCGGCGGCCGCGGTGACACCTGCCCGGCCGGGCAGAAGCGAAGCGAGCATGGTGTCAGTGACCGCCATCGGTCGAGCCCGGTTGCGGCGTGCCGGACGTGGCTGTGCACCGACAGCGGCGGCGAACAGCCCCACGACCACGGCCGTGGCTGTCCTCGCATGGTTCCTCATCACAAGAGCTCCTCGGAACGGGCCGCCGCTGAGGCGGCACTCTGGCCCGAACGTTAGGTGCCGTTCGACCGAGGGGAAGGCAGGCGCTCGGGATGGCCCGGCGGTCGAATCCATCCGGGTGCGGGCCTTCCGTCCGTCGGTACCCCAGCCGGGCCCGCCGACTGCCCCGAAGGGTGGGACCCGCGGCGCGGCGTCTTGCCCGGTGCCGCATTCCAAGATCGTCTTGCGAGGTTCCCGGATACGGGACATCAAGGCGGGCGGGTTGTTCAGGACATGAGGGACGCCCGGGACGCGCGCCCCCGGTCCGTTGCCAGGACGCCCCCGGTCCGTTGCCAGGACGCCCCCGGTCCGTTTGCCGGGACGCCCCGCAGCCCCCGAGCCCCAGGAGTTCTCCCGATGCGCCTGAGCGCCGCTTTCGCCGCAGCCGCCCTGCTCACCCTCACCGCCGCGGTGCCCGCCGCGGCCGCCCGGTCCGACGACCCGGTGCCGGACCGTGGGCTCTTCCTCACCGTCTCCGGGAGCGAGGACACCTGGATCCGTGGCCTCGCACTGTTCTGCCCGCCCGCCCCGGACGCCCATCACCCCGAGGCGGCCGCCGCCTGTGCGGCGATCGACGAGGCGGCAGGCGATCCGGACGGCCTGCCCGGCGACCCGCACCTGTGCAGCCAGGAGTACGACCCGGTGACGGCCACCGTCACCGGCAAGTGGGACGGGCACCCCATGTCCTGGCAGAAGACGTTCCCCAACGCCTGTGTGATGGACGCGGCCACCGGACCGGTCTTCCGCTTCTGAGTCCGGCCGTCCTGAGC
>NZ_JBHVFF010000088.1:0-27317 GCF_042801895.1 Streptomyces sp. NPDC057543
GTCCGGTAGGTACCGGACCGGGGCCGGTCACGTGCCCGGTCGGTCAGCCGCGCGCCCCGGACCACACCGGGCCCCCGGCCGCCCCCGTACCCGCATCCGGCTCCGGTTCGCCGTGCTCCAGGCCCGGCAGTCGGCTCAGTCCGCGCGGGGTCCGCCAGTTCCGCTCGCCCAGCAGCGCCATCACGGAGGGCAGCAGGACCATCCGTACGACCGTGGCGTCCAGCAGCACCGCGACGGCGAGGCCGACGCCCATCTGCTGCATGTCCTGCATCGACAGCGTCCCGAAGACCGCGAACACCGCGACCATGATCACGGCCGCTCCGGTCACCGCGCCCGCCGTCCGCCGGATGCCCTCGTCGATCGCGGCCCGGGTGGACAGACCGCGGTCGCGGGCCTCACGGATCCGGGAGACCACGAACACGTGGTAGTCCATGGAGAGTCCGAACAGGACGACCAGGACGAACAGCGGAATCCACGCCTCGATCGCGCCGACACCCTCCGAGCCGATCAGCGAGGCCCCCCAACCGTGCTGGAAGACGGCGACCATCACCCCGTACGCGGCGGCCACGGACAGCAGGTTGAGCAGGATCGACGTGACCGCGATGACGTACGAGCGGAAGCAGAACAGCATCAGCAGGAACGTCACCGCTGTGATGAAGGCGAAGACGGGGACGATGCCGCGCTTCAGCTGGTCGTTGAAGTCGACGGACCCAGCGGTCTCCCCGGTCACGTACACCTGGGCTCCCGTTCCGTCGAACGCGGCGGGCAGCCGCTTCTCGCGCAGCTCGGCAAGGCCGGCCGTGCCGCCGGGGAGCGGCACCTCGATCTCCGCGACGTTCTGCGCCCGGTGGACGCTCACCTTGTCGAAGCCGGCGAAGGCCTTGCGCAGTGCGGGCGCCCCGATGTTGTCGGCCTTGACCACGACCCGTGCCGGAGCGGGGCCGCCGGGGAAGGCTTCGTCGATCTGCCGGTAGGCGACCGAGAGCTGCGAGTCGGAGCCGAACTGCTTCTCCAGGCCCAGCTGTTCGGTCTTCATGCCGAGGGCGGGCGCGGCCAGCGCGAGCAGTACGGCGACCGAGGCGACTGCGAAGATCTTCGGCCTGGCCAGGACCGGCTTCAGCACCGTCCCGGCGGTCCCGCCACCGGTGCGTGTGCGCCGTCCTCGCCGGCCGAGGAAGGGGACACGTCCCGCGTCGATCCGGTCGCCCAGCCAGGACAGCAGCGCGGGCAGCACCGTCACCGAGCCCAGCATCGCGATGAAGACCACGGTGATCGTGGCGAGGGCGAAGCCCTTGAACAGCATCAGTCCGGACAGGAACATGCCGGCCATCGCGACCATCACCGTGAGCCCGGAGACGAGCACGGCCCGGCCGCTGGTCGCCGCCGCGATCCGCAGCGCCGTCTCGGCATCGCGTCCCGCCGCCCGCTCGTCGCGTTCGCGCCGAAGATAGAAGAGGCAGTAGTCGACGCCGACGGCGAAGCCCATCAGGAACATCACGGAGTACGTGGTCTGGAACAGGTGCAGCTGGTGGCTGGCGAGCGAGAGCAGGCCGAAGGCGGCCATGCACGCGGTCAGTGCGAGACCGACCGGGAGCAGCGCCGCGACGACGGCCCCGAAGGCGACCAGCAGAATGCCGAGAGCCAGGGGCACGGCGGTGAACTCGGCCTTCTTGAAGTCCTCGGAGAGCAGGTCGCCGAGCCACTTCCCGGCGCTGGCCTCGCCGAACTGGTGGATGGTGACGTCGGGGTGGTCCGCCCGGGCGGTGGCCACGGCGTCGAGGACGGGCTGCACCCGGTCCGGAGCCGTCGCCGCGTCGCCCTTCAGGTCGAAGGTGATCAGCGCGTCCTTGCCGTCCTCGGAGGGGACCGGCGCCGCGAGGTTCGTCACCTCGCCGGTCCGCCCGATGGCCGCGGCGAGGTCGCGGGCGGGGCCCCGCCAGTCCCCCGCCTTCGTGGCGGAGACCATGACCAGTTCGCCGGCAGGCTGGCCGAGTCCGGCGTCGTCGAGGATCTGCTCGGCCCGCGCCGAATCACCCGCGGCGTTCTCCGAGTCGGTCATCTCGACCAGGCCGGACGCGCCGCCGATGCCCGTGGCGAGCACGACGAAGAGCAGCCAGCCGAGAATGGCGGTCTTGCGGTGGTGTGCGCTCCACACACCGATGCGTGCCGCGAGGTTGCGCCTCATGGCGTGTTCGCCCCCAGAAGATTCAGACGGAAGTGGAAGAGGTGGAAGAAATGCGTCGCCGATGAATCTAGGAACGGCGCGCCTGCCGCCCCAGCCGTCGAAACCCCCACTCGTGGAGCCGTAGGGCGAGGTCGGCGGGGTGGTGCTGGATACACCCCGCCCGGGTGGCGAAACGGCTGACATCGGGGGCGCCCGGCGGGTGAGACTGTCCCGGACGGGCCTGCCACGGGGCCCGGCAAGGGGAGGACGGAACCGGGATGAACGCGATACGGACACGGATACGGGGCGCGCTGGCGGCCGCCGGGCGCGGATTCGTGCTGTCGCTCGCCGGCCTGGCCGGGTCACTCACCCTCTTCGTGTGGGCCGTGCTCTCGATCGCCTTCATCCCGCTCGGCGTAGGCCTGTTCACCACCCCCCACGTGCTGGAGCTGGTCCGCAAGCACGCCAACCGGCGCCGGCTGCTCGCGGTCACCTGGTCCGGCATACGCATCCCGGTCCCGTATCGCCCGTTCCCGAAGGATCTGCGCACCGGCTTCACGGGTCGGGTGGAGCGGACCACGCTGATGCTGAAGGACCCGGCGACCTGGCGGGACCTCCGCTGGCTGCTGGTCGACATGACCGCGGGCTATGTCGTGGCGACCCTGGCGACGGGGCTGATGATCTACCCGCTGGAGGGGTTCGTCCTGGCGGCGGGCCTGTGGCGGGTCTTCACCGACGACCGGTACTGGTACGGGTTCGTGCCGGTCGACAGCCAGGCGACGGGGCTTGCCGCCGCCGCGCTCGGCGTGGCGATCCTCGCGACCGGTGTGCTGGTCGGTGACCGCCTGGTGCGGCTGCACTTCGTGATCACCCGGGCGATGCTGGCCCCCACCCAGGAGCAGGAGCTGGCCCGGCGCGTCGACCGGCTGACCGAGACCCGGCACGAGGCCGTGGACACCGCCGCCTCCGAACTGCGGCGCATCGAGCGGGATCTGCACGACGGTGCGCAGGCCCGGCTGGTCGCCATGGGCATGAATCTGGGCGCCGTGGAGGCGCTCATCGAGAAGGATCCCGCGCAGGCGAAGAAGCTCCTCGCCATGGCCCGCGAGTCCTCGGCGGAGGCGCTCACGGAGCTGCGCGATCTGGTCCGGGGCATCCACCCGCCGGTCCTCGCCGAACGCGGACTCGGGGACGCGGTCCGGGCGTTGGCGCTGCGGCTGCCCATCGAGTCGGAGGTCCGGGTGGAGCTGGACGGGCGGGCGGACGCGGCGGTCGAGTCGGCCGCGTACTTCGCGGTGAGCGAGACGCTGACGAACGCCGCCAAGCACTCGGGGGCCGATCGTGTCTGGGTGGACATCCACCACTCGGAAGCCATGCTGCGGGTCTCCGTCACGGACAACGGCCGGGGTGGTGCGGCGGTCGGAGCCGGCTCGGGACTGAGCGGAATCGAACGCCGACTCGGTACATTCGACGGCATCATGGCCGTCAGCAGCCCCGCGGGCGGTCCCACCATGGTGACCATGGAGATCCCTTGCGAGTTGTCCTAGCCGAAGATCTCTTTCTGCTGCGTGACGGCCTGGTCCGTCTGCTGGAGGCGTATGACTTCGAGATCGCGGCGGCCGTCGAGACGGGACCGGAACTGACGCGTGCGCTGGCCGAGTTGGCGCCGGACGTCGCGGTGGTCGACGTCCGGCTGCCGCCGTCCCACACGGACGAGGGCCTGCAGTGCGCGCTGGCGGCCCGGCAGGCCAGGCCGGGGCTTCCGGTGCTCGTGCTCTCGCAGCACGTGGAGCAGTTGTACGCGCGCGAGCTGCTGGCGGACGGCAACGGCGGCATCGGCTACCTGCTCAAGGACCGGGTTTTCGACGCCGAGCAGTTCATCGACGCGGTGCGCAGGGTCGCCGCGGGCGGCACGGCGATGGACCCGCAGGTGATCTCGCAGTTGCTGTCGCGGCGCTCGCAGGACAAGCCGATGGGCGGGCTGACGCCGCGGGAGCGGGAGGTCATGGAGCTGATGGCGCAGGGCCGTTCGAACGCGGCGATCGCCTCTCAGATGGTGATCACGGAGCGGGCGGTGGCCAAGCACACCTCGAACATCTTCGGGAAACTCGGCCTGCCGCCTTCCGACGACGACAACCGCCGCGTTCTCGCGGTCCTCGCCTACCTGGACCGCGGCTGAGCCGGGACTTCGTCGTGGCCGCGCGCACCCCGGCGGGTCGCGCGGCCACAGGGTCACGGGGTCACGGAGCCGTGCTCAGGTGCAGCGTCGTCGCCCCCAGGTGGGGAGTGGCCCGTGACTCCAGCACCTTCACCCGTACCGAGGTGGCCGTGACCGGCGCGGTCAGGGGCAGGATGCGGCGGTGGCCGATCGTCGTGCCTTCGGCGATCCGCTGCCAAGTGCCGCCGATCCGGGCCTCGACGGCGAACTTCTCCACCTGCTGCCCGTGCCGGATGTCCTCACGGACGGCGACCCGGTCGAAGGTGTACGGGGCGGGGGCCTGCTTGCGCACGTCCGTGCCGTAGATCCGGCGCACGTCGGAACCGAAGGCGGTCAGGGACGCGACGTCGGCGTCGTCGATCCGGCCGTCCTTGTTCGGCGGGACGTTGAGCAGCAGGGATGCGTTGCGCCCGACGCTCTTCTCGTACAGGTTCATCAACTGGCCCGGGGTCTTGGGCTTCTCTTCCGGGTGGTAGAACCAGCCGGGCCTGATCGAGACATCGGCCTCGGCGGGGTACCACTGCAGATACTTGGTCGTCGGGGCAAGGAGCTTGTCCCGGGAGCCGATGTCGGGGTCGGTCGAGTCGTTGGGCAGGCTGCCGAGCCCCGTCCACGGGTCGGTGGTGTGCGGGGTGACGCTCCACTCGGTCTCGCGGGCGATGCCGCTCTCGTTGCCGACCCAGCGCACGCCCTGCGGGCCCTGGAAGACGACGGTGTTCGGCGAGAGTGCCTTGACCATGTCGAACCACTGCTTGACGTCGTACTTCTGGGTGATGCCGGAGCCGGACCAGGGGTTGGCGCCGTCCAGCCAGAGTTCCTCGATCGGCCCGTACTGGGTGAAGAGTTCGTACAGCTGGTTGAGGTAGTACGCGTCGTAGTCGTCGGCCCGCACCGTGAAGGTGGGCAGGGTGCCGCGCTTCACGGCGGCGGCGCGGTCGTCGCCGGGGACGAGCGTGGGGATGGTGCGCTCGGTGACCGCGCTGCCGTTGCCGAAGCGCCCCTCACCGGCCGGGGCGCGATCGCCGTCCGCCAGGGCCATGCGCTCGGGCAGGCTGAGCGGCTTCCCCTCGGCCTGCTTCTCGCGGATGGTGTCGACCCACTGTGCGTGCCAGGCGTGCGGGAGTTCGGCCCCGTCGGAGGGCGAGAGGTAGAGCCCGACCTTCAGACCGGCCTTGCGGGCGGCCTTCACATAGGCGGCGACGACATCGGGGCTGCCGGGGCTGAGCGCGACCGAGTGGTCGGTATATCGGCTCGGGTAGAGCACGAAGCCGTCGTGGTGCTTGGCGGTGAGCATGACCTGCTCGACGCCGGCCGCCTTGTAGGCGCGCATCCACTGGTCGGCATCGATGGCCTTCGGCGCGAAGAGCTTCTCGTCCTCCGTGCCCGAGCCCCATTCGCGGCCGGTGAACGTATTCATCCCGAAGTGTGTGAAGGCGGTGACCTCCCGCTGCTGCCAGGCGAGCTGGCCGGGGGTGGGCACGATGTTCGCGGCCTTCTCGATGATCCGGTCGGGACTGTCGCAGGACTCGACGGCCAGCTGTGAGGCGGGCTTCACGGGCGCGGTGCACGGGGCGCCCGGTGGTGCCGACCGCTGGTCGACGGGCTGTTGCGCGAGGGCCTGTACGGGGACGAGGGCGGCAGCCGCCGCCAGTGCGAGCGCACTGAGCACACGGGTACGTCGTGCCATGGTTCCCTCCCATTCCCGACCAGCATTGGTCGGATCTCTTGGGTGTCGACGTGGGAATGCTGCCGCACAGACGGGCCTACGGGAAGGGTGCGCACACCATACGTCCTATCTCTTGCTCGTAAAGTCCAAGAGCGGAGCCCAGGTACGCGAAGCCGGCTCAGTCGTTGAACCACCCCGCCGCATCGAGCCGGAACGCACTCTCCGGCACCATCGCGCGCAGGTCCTCCTCCATGGCGCGGACCCGATCCGCACCGAGGACCCGGGCCCACTCGGCGCGCAGCCGGTCGAAGCCCTCGGCCGACTTGACCAGGAGGTCGAAGCCCCGCGCGGTCAGCCGCACGAGCTTGCGCCGGCCGTCCGTCGGGTCGTCGACGCGCTCCACGTATCCGAGCCCCTCCAGCTTTTCGACGGTCTTACCGGCGGCCTGCTTGGAGACCCCGAGCCGGCGGCCGATCTCACTGGCGGTCGCGCCGTCACGGCCGACGGCCTGGAGCGCGTAGCCGTACGCGGGACGCGTGTCGGGGAAGCCGCGCTCGGCCAGCTCACGGTGCAACTCGTCGATGATCGACCGGAATCCGGCGAACAGCAGCATGGGCAGCTCGAAGCCCGCCACGGCGCTCCCGGACGGCTCCGCTCCCGGCTCAGCCATTGCAGAACTCGACAACCTGGTTTACTTTTTCGTCAATCACGTTGTCGAGTTTAGCGTGAGCATCCACCACGAGAGGTCACCCATGTCCGCGTCCGCGTTCCCCGGCCACACCCTCGAAACCGCCCCTCCTGCCGCCTGTCGCACCATGGAGGCGGTGACGAAGAAGCAGGGATATCTGCCCGCGGCTGTCGCCCGGCTCGCCACGTCGCCGGAACTGCTCGACGGCTTCCTGAAGATCAGCGCGATCTTCGAGTCGACCACCCTGGACCCGCTGTCCCGCGAGGTCCTGATCCTGACGATGGCGACCCGCAACGAGTGCCACATCTGCGTCGCGATGCACACCGCGAGACTCACCGCACTCGGCGCGGACTCCGAGCTGATCGGCGCCCTGCGCGAGCAAAGGGCCGTTCCGGACGAACGGCTCGAGGCGGTACGGCAGTTCACCCTGTCCGTGATCGCGACATCAGGAGCCGTGGACGACGCGACACTCCAGGCGTTCCTGGGCCATGGGTACACCCCCCGCAACGCG
Organism: Streptomyces sp. NPDC057543; assembly: GCF_042801895.1. NCBI lineage: Bacteria > Bacillati > Actinomycetota > Actinomycetes > Kitasatosporales > Streptomycetaceae > Streptomyces > Streptomyces sp. NPDC057543. The sequence continues at coordinate 7,248 of NZ_JBHVFF010000088.1, forward strand.
CTCGAAGTGGTCCTGGGCATCGGCGCGTACACGATGTCGACGCTGGGCAACCGGATGACCGGGGCGCCGATGGACCCCCAGCTGGCCGCCTTCGCCTGACACTTGACCGTCCCCTTCAGCCAGGACGGGCGCCCGCACGGTAGACGCGGCCATGACCTGCCACCCGGCCGCGGCGGCCGAACCGATGGATCGGAGCAAACCGACGTACGCCCCATTGCCCGCCCCTCCCCCATCATTGACGTGCACACCACACACACCTGTTGCCCCATGCCCGGCCATGAGCGCGACGAACGGCGGGAGCGGACTGCGCCGCACGGTCGAGTTCTGCGGGTGGCGGTCGGCGTGAGGGGCGCGCGGATGGCAACGCGGCGCATCGCACGACAGGGGTGCGCCGGGGTGACCATCGCACCATTCGCTCGTTCTGCTGAACGTGCGACCACTGCCAGAGGTACCTTCCGCAGCCGCCCCGGCCGATGGGGAGCAGGTCGGGGCCGCGCTCGTCGAGCACTATCCGCGCCTGGTCCGGCTCGGCTATCTCGTCCTGTCGCCGGCTCTCGGCAGCCACCACCGCGTTCTGGCGGCGCACGCCCTGGCCCAGCGGTCCCTGCTGTCGGGGCGCCGGGAAGGGTATGCGTACGTCCGCGGCCGGTTGCTGCGTGCGGCGCTGGAGACGGGCCGTCCCCGACTTCACCGGCTGCCGCCCCTCCTCCCGCTCGTGTGGGGGCTGCGCCTGCTCCCGCGCTCCGGCGGAGCGGAGGAACTCGCCCTGGAGCAGGCCCTGTCGGCGCTCTCCGGTCCGGGGCGCGCCGCGTACGTCCTGCGCGGTCTGGAGCGGCTGACCGATGCGGAGGTACGGCGGGTGCTCGCCGCTGCCGGGGTGGCGGATCCGCATGCGGCGCTCGCGTCGGCGGAGGGCGTGTCGGCTCCGTACGAGCTCCTCGGATCCCCGGAGTTCGATCCCTGTTCGCTCCAGGCCCGGCCGCCGGATCTGCTGCGCCGCCGCCGGTACGCGAAGGCGGCGGTGGCGGCCGTCGCGGCGCTGCTGGTGTGCGGGGCGCTGCTGGGGCTGCCGGGCCACGGCTGGGGGCGCGGCGCTCCGGCCGTGGTGCCGTACGCCCACAACGCCGTCGTCGAACAGGCTCTGGATCCGAGGGGGTTGACCCGTGTTCCGGCGGTGTTCTGGCGCCGCTCGCCCCGTACCGACTTCACCTCCTGGCCCACCCGCGGCGACCGCGCCGGGGACGTCCGGCTGCTGCGCCGCGCGCTCATCGTGTGGGCGCACCCGGACGGCGCGGTGCGCTTGTCGGCGACGCCCGGGACGCCGGCCGGGCCGCCGATGGGGGCGCCGCAGCTGCTGTACGCGGGCGGGGTGGACCGGGCGACGGTGGTGCTGTTCTACGACGGGCTGCGCGTCGTGCGGTACGCGGAACCCCGGATCGCCGCACCGGACCGGGGCGTGGCGCTCGACTTCGCCCGGGTCGACAGTGCCGACAGGGCCTCGTCCGGCGCCCTGATCGTGGGCCGCACGGGCGGCCGGGTCCGCTACCTCACCGCGCCCTGGGTGCATACCGTGTCCGTACGGGATCTGCTCGCCCCGGGCGGCGCCCCACGGCCGCTGCACCGCACCGCCGACGGGGTGACCGCCGCACTGAACAGTCCGGCGACAGCACAGAGCTGCCGCTCCTGGGACGCGATCGAGCTGCGCGACGGCAAGGCTGCCCGGCTGATGACGGACCTCGGCGAGCTCACCCCCGCCCGGCTGACGTCGGGCCCGCCGGCCACGCCGCACGACGTCTTCGGGCGGGCGGAGCGGGACAGTTGGGCGCGGACCGCCTGCCTGTTGCCCGCGGTCCGTTCGCACGGCGTGCGGTCGGTGAACTCCTGGCAGTACGCCGAGCAGCCACTGCCCGAGGACAACGGCTCGGCGCGCTGGCTCTGCACCCGGGCGGAGACCTGGCGGGGCACCGGAAGCCGGGTCCTCGCCCAGTTCCAGGCCCCGTCGGCGCCGTCCGTGGCGACCGGCGGCCCGCCCGGGGCGGTCGCGGCCCGGGCCGAGGACTCACCGGCCTGCGGGATGCGCGATCCGCGGGTGCTGGCCGGGGTGCTGTGGCAGTCGCACGGCGGGCGCTGGTACGTACTGGCGGCGGGCAGCGAGCAGTTCGCCTCGCTGACCACGTCGGGCGGGGTGGAGGGGCGGTCCGACAGCCGTCTCCTCGCCGTACCGGCCAGGGCGGGCGACCGGGCACGGCTGAACGGAACGCTGGCCGACGGCAGTCGGGTGGGCGCCCTGCGCTGACGCCCGACGCCACGGAGGCGGGGAAACTCGCCGCACGCCCCTGTTCCCCCCGCTTACCCATCAGTACATTGACAACATGTCTAACACGCAGCCAGCGCCGGTCGCGTCGGAGCGGACGCAGCTCAAGGCCCGCAAGGTCTCCTTCGCCTGGGAGAAGACACCCCTGCACTGGGTGCCGGGCGACCCGTTCACCACGCACACCATCAATGTGCTCCATCTGCTGCTGCCCGCCGGGGAGCGCTGGTTCATCCGCGTGTACCGCCAGGTGTTGCCGTACATCCACGACGAGCAGCTGCGCCAGGACGTCATCGGCTTCATCGGCCAGGAAGCCGTGCACGCACAGGCCCATGACGACGTCCTGCCCCGCCTCAAGGAGCTCGGTCTCGATCCGACGCCGTACACCGCGCAGGTCGACTGGTTCTTCGAGAAGCTGCTGGGCGACCGGACGCTGCCGCCGGGCCGGGCGCGCAAGTGGTGGCTGATGGAGCGGGTGGCGACGATCGCGGCGATCGAGCACTACACCGCGTTCCTCGGCGACTGGGTGCTGAACGCCGACGAGCTGGACCGGCGCGGCGCCGATCCGACGATGCTGGATCTGCTGCGCTGGCACGGTGCGGAGGAGGTCGAGCACCGCTCCGTCGCGTTCGACGTGTTCATGCATGTCGACGGCGGCTACCGGCGGCGGGTGCGGACCTGGGCCACGGCCTTCGCCGCGCTTCTCTTCCTCTGGCAGCGCGGGACGCGTTTCTTCATGGAGAACGACCCGAGCCTCCTCCACGGCAAGGCGTCGTTCAAGGAGTTCTACACCAGCGGCCGGCGCGGCACGCTGCCCGCGACCGGTGATCTGATCCGCTCCATCCCGCGCTATCTGAGTCACGCCTACCATCCCTCGCAGGAGGGCAGCACCGCCCAGGCCGTCGACTATCTCGCCCACTCGCCCGCGGCCACGGCCGCCGAGGCCCGTATGACGGGAACCAGCTGACCATGCCGCTCCCGCTGCCCCGCCTGCGCACCGCCGTCCTCGTCACGGGCGTCACGCTGCTCGCCAAGCGGGCCATGCGCCGCCGCATCCGGAACTCCCCGCTGTGGCCGCTGCCGGCCCTGGAGAACCCGGTCTCGGGCCACTCCGAGCGCCGCTCCACCACCACCCGCCGGCTGCTGATCACCGAGCGGACCGCACCCGCCGAGGGCGTGGTCCAACTCCGCCTGGAGGGGCCCGACCTGCCCGCGTGGCAGCCAGGCGCACACCTGGATCTCCTGCTGCCGTCCGGTCTGGTCCGCCAGTACTCCCTGTGCGGGGACCCGGCGGATACCGGCACGTACACGATCGCGACCCGTGTGGTGGCGGACGGCCGGGGCGGCTCCCGGGAGGTCCACGCACAGCTCCACGAGGGCGCGGAGGTCGAGGTCCGGGCCCCGCGCAACCGCTTCCCCCTCGCCGAGGCCCCCGCGTACCTCTTCGTCGCGGGCGGCATCGGCATCACGCCGATCCTGCCGATGGTGCGGTCCGTCGCGGCCTCGGGCGCCGACTGGCGGCTGCTGTACGGCGGACGCTCGCGGTCCTCGATGCCGTTCCTGGACGAGATCGAGAAGCTGGGCGCGGAGGGCGACCGGGTGACCGTCGTCGCGCAGGACGAGGCGGGCCGCCCGGACACCGCCGCGGCCCTGGCGGACACGGCGCCGGGCACGGCCGTCTACTGCTGCGGCCCCGAGCCCCTGATGGACGCGGTCGCTGCCGCACTCCCGCCCGGCCGCACCCTGCACCTGGAACGCTTCACCGCGGCGACCACGTCGTCGGCCGGTTCCGGCCCCTTCGAGGTCGAACTGCGCCGCTCCGGCCGCACGGTCCACGTACCGGCCGGCCGGTCGGTGCTGGCCGCGGTGCGCGACGAGCTCCCGTACGTCTCGTACTCCTGCGAGCAGGGCTTCTGCGGTACGTGCCAACAGCGTGTCCTGGAGGGCGAGATCGACCACCGCGACGAACTCCTGACGGACGCGGAGCGGAACGACTCGATGCTGATCTGCGTGTCGCGGTGCCGGGGCGAGCGGCTGGTGCTGGATCTGTAGCGATGCGGGTGGTGGCCCCGGCCCGCCATCCGTCACCCGGCACCCCACTCGGTACCCTGTCCACCATGACGACCGGGGTACGGCGCAGGATGGGCGTCGAGGAGCGCAGACAGCAGTTGATCGGTGTCGCGCTGGAGTTGTTCAGTCACCGCGCCCCGGACGAGGTGTCGATCGACGAGATCGCGGCCGCGGCCGGGATCTCGCGGCCGTTGGTCTATCACTACTTCCCGGGGAAGCAGAGTCTGTACGAGGCGGCGCTGCGGCGGGCGGCCGACGAGCTGGCGGCACGGTTCGTAGAGCCGCGTGAAGGACCGCTCGGGGCACGGCTGTTGAGGGTGATGGGGCGGTTCTTCGACTTCGTCGACGAGCACGGTCCAGGGTTCTCGGCGCTGATGCGGGGCGGGCCGGCGGCCGGCTCGTCGACGGCGAACGCGCTGATCGACGGGGTGCGGCAGGCGGCCTACGAGCAGATCCTGGCCCATCTGGGCGTCGAAGTCCCCCCGGCACGGCTGGAGTTGGTCGTCCGGTCATGGGTCTCGCTGGCCGAGTCGACGGCGCTGATCTGGCTGGACGGGCGGCGGATTCCGCGCGAGGAGCTGGAGACGCAGCTGGTGCACGACTTCGCGGCGCTGGCCGCGGTGAGTGCCGCGTACGACACGGAAATGGCGGGCGTCGTGCTGCGGGTCCTCGCGCAGGAACCGGCGAACGGGCCGTTCGGCGAGCTGTTGAACCGCCTCTCCGCACTGGCTCCCGCCGTTCCGGCCGTTCCCGCGCAGCGGCTGCCGTGAACAGCACCGCGGGGATCAGCTGAGCAGCCCCGCACAGCGGCTGCCGCGAACAACGCTACGGGTCGGCTGAGCAGCCCGCACAGCGGCTGCCGTGAACAGCACTGCGGGGATCAGCTGAGCAGTTCGCTCTGGAGCGCGGCCGCCAGGCCCACTTCCGCGTTGTCCGCCCGGCCCCGTTCGAAGGCGCGCTGGTAGGCGGCGTCGCCGACGGCCGCGCGGGCCTGGCGTTCGCAGGCCTCGCGCAGCGGGCCCAGTTCCGGGGTGCCGCGTTGCGGGTGGCCGACCATGCGCCAGTAGACCTGCCCCGTGCCGTAGACCCGGGCGGCGCGGGCGCCCGCGCCCTGGGCGGCGATCGCCGCGGCCAGGATGTCCAGGCCGAGCGCGATGCCGAAGCTGTCGCGCATGCGGTGCTTGCCCGCGAGCATCGAGCGGGCGTGGGCGGCGGAGGACTCGGCGTCGCCCTGGCGCAGGGCGATCAGGGCGAGTTGGTAGTCGACGTAGCTACGGGTCCAGCACTCGTCCTGGGCTTCGCAGACCGCGCGCAGGGCTCTGGCCGCCTCCGCCGCCTCGTCCAGCCGCCCCAAACCGGTCAGGGCGAAGACCGTCATGAGGTGGCAGCGCAGCCGGTAGGCCGACTCCAGCGGGGTTGCGGCGCCGGTGGAGCGCAGCACCCGGTCGACCAGGCGGAGGCTCGCCTCGGGGCGGCCGGTCATCAGATGGGTGAGGCCGCGCAGATAGGCGGCGGCGAGGATGCCTTCGTCCGCGCCGTCGCGGGCCGCGGCCCTGGTGCACTCCCTGCCCAGGCGCCGGGCGGCGGGGTAGTCGCCCTGGAGCATGACGGTGATGCCCAGCACCCACAGGGCGCGGGTGCGGTGGGGGCCCTCGGCCGGTCCGGCGTCCAGGGCGCGCTGCGCGTACTCGCGGGTCTGCGGCAGATGACCGCAGCAGCACCAGAAGAAGCCGATCCGGCCCGCCATCTCCTGGGCGGCGGCGGTGTCGTGGGCCAGCAGGTGGTCGAGGGCGGCGCACAGATCGGCGTGCGACTCGGCGATGCGGTGGTACCAGAAGATCTGGTCGTCCCCGGTCCAGCCCGCGTGGGCGTGGCGGGCCAGGCCGAGGAAGCAGGCGGCGTGCCGGTCGGCGGCGGACCGTTCCTCGCCGAGTTCGGCGAGCCACATCCGTCCGTACTCGCGGATGGTGTCGAGCATGCGGTGCCGTACGCCGTCCCGTCCGACGACGGACTTGGCGACCAGGCCGCGCAGCGCCTCGGTCACACCGTCCTCGGTGAGCGGCCCCCCGGCGCAGACCTGGCGGGCCGCGGTCTCGTCGAAGTCGCCGCGCAGGACGGTCAGCCGCGCCCAGAGCAGCCGTTCCAGCGGGGTGCACAGCTCGTGGCTCCAGCCGATGGCGGTGCGCAGGGTGCGGTGGCGCCGGGGCCGGAGCGAGTCGGCGGACGGTACGTCGAAGCGGGAGCCGATCCGCAGGGCGACCTGTTCGACGGTGTCCCGGCCGAGGGCTCCCGCCGCGAGTTCGATGGCGAGCGGAATGCCTTCGAGGCGGCGGCAGATCTCGGCGGCGGCCTCTGCGTTGCCCGGCGCGTCGAGGGCGAGTTCCGGTGCCGCCGCGGCTGCCCGGTCCCGGAACAGGGTCAGCGCGTCGCCCGCGCCCTCGACGGGCAGCGGAGGTACTTCGACGAGTTGCTCGCCCTTGATGCCCAGGGGCTGACGGCTGGTGGCGAGCACGGTGAGGCCGGGTGAGGTGGTGAGGATCTCGCCGAGCAGGTGCGCGCACGCGGAGCGCAGATGCTCGCACGAGTCGAGGACGAGCAGCAGCTCCTTGTCGACGAGCCATTCGCACAGCGCGTCGATGGGCATGCGCAGGGTGCGGTCGAAGAACCCGACCGCGTCGGAGACGGTCGCGATGAGCAGACCGTCGTCGTGGAGCGGTGACAGGTCCGCCCACCAGGTCCCGTCGCGGTGTCCGGACGCCGCCTGCCGGGCCGCGCGGACGGCGAGCCGGGTCTTGCCGACACCGCCGCTGCCGGTGAGGGTGGTCATCCGGTGCGTGGCGAGGGTGTGTTCGAGCCGGGCAAGTTCCGCTTTCCGTCCGACAAAGCTCGTTGTCTCCTCGGGAATGTTGCTCGCCATGGTCACCGTCGCCGAAACAGGTGGACCGGCCGGACCCGGCCCGTGGAAGGGCACGCCGGGGGTGCCGTGCTGCGGCACCCCCGGCGGCTTGCTGCCTCTCAACGTAACCCTGTCGGCACTCAGTTCAGGGAAAACACCGCCACCGTGCGTCCCGGGACGGTGAAGCTTCCCGAACTCCTCTCGTACGTGGCCTTCTTGACGGTAGGATCCGCGCCCGCAGCCTGGACGGGATGCAGGGCGTACCGCTTCCCCGCCAGTGCGGCGATCTGCTGGGTCGTGGTGGTGGGGGTCGCGTTGAGGACGACCATCAGCTTTCCGAGCCGCATGGTGATCACCCCCGGTGTCTCGTCCTTCCCGGAGAGCGGGAAGGACAGGGCGGACTGCACCTGCCCGGTGGTGGCGAGGTCGAAGTCCTTCTCCGTGGACCGGATGGTGAGCAGGTCCCGGTACGCGGCCGCGGCGCCGTCGATCTCGGCGCAGCCGGGGCGGAGCGCGGCGGCGGCCAGCAGCGGCTTCGCGTAGGACCACTTGGACCGGTTGTCGGCCGCCGGCGGGAGTCCGCGGCCGAAGCCGTTGCCGTCGCGGCAGTCCCAGTGCAGCGCGTTGAACCAGTCGCCGCTGTCGTACGAGTTGCGGTCCAGGGACTTGGAGCGCAGCAGGTCACTGCCGGCCTGGGAGAGCGAGGGGCCCTGCGAGAGGGTGGCCGTCGCCATCGCCAGGACCTGCATGCGAGCCCGGTCCGCCGCCGATGTGCCCGCCGGGAGCTTGAAGGCGAGCGCGTCGTACAGCGACTCGTTGTCATGGGCGTCCGCGTAGGCGAGGGCGTCACCGGGAGCCGCGGCGTATCCGGCGGGGGCGCCGTTGTAGTCGACGCCGGAGCCCTTGACCGTGCGGCCGGAGGAGTCGGTGAAGGTGTAGTCGGCGAGGTTGCCGGTGAGGCCGACCTTGATCAGGTCCTGGTAGTGGAGCAGCCGGGCCTTCTGCTCGGCCTTCGTTCCGTTGGCGGTCGAGGTGTTGGGGTCGGTGTAGAGGCCGGTGGCGAAGCCCTGCACGCCCGGGTCCTCGTCGAAGGGGCTGCCGCCGCGGACGGCGTCGCGGGCCCGGTCGGAGAAGGTGGCGATGCCGGTGCCGGCCATGTTCTTCTGGGTGGCCTGGACGAAGCGGGCGTCGTCGGCGATCTCGCCGAAGTTCCAGCCCTCCCCGTACAGGATGATCTTCTTCCCGTCGACGCCGTCCTTGGTCACGGTCAGCGCGTCGAGCGCCTTGCGGACGGCGAGGATGTTGGCCTTGGGATGGTGGCCCATCAGGTCGAAGCGGAAGCCGTCGACCTTGTACTCCTTGGCCCAGGTGACGACCGAGTCCACGACGAGCTTGCCCATCATGGCGTTCTCGGGCGCGGTGTTGGCGCAGCAGGTGGAGGTGGCGACGGAGCCGTTGTCCAGCAGCCGCTGGTAGTAGCCGGGCACGATCCGGTCGAGTACGGACTTGTCGTCCTGGCCGGAGGCGACGGTGTGGTTGTAGACGACGTCCATGACGGTCCGCAGTCCGGCGCCGTTCAGCCCCTGCACCATCTGCCGGAACTCGACGGTGCGCCGGGTGCCGTTCGGGTCGGAGGCGTACGAACCTTCCGGGACGGTGTAGTGCAGCGGGTCGTAGCCCCAGTTGAACCCGTCCTGCGCCGCCGCCTTCGCCACGCAGGCCTGCTGTTCCTCGGAGTCGGGGGCGTACACGGAAAGATCGCAGGCCGGTTTCTGCTGGGCCGACTTCTCCTCCGGAATGGTGCCGATGTCGAAGGCGGGCAGCAGATGGACGTAACCGGTGCCGGAGTCCGCGAGTTGCTTGAGGTGTTTCATCCCGTCGGAGCGGGTTTCGGTGAAGGCGAGGTATTCGCCGGGGTGTTTCGAGGTGCGGTCCGCGATCGAGAAGTCGCGGATGTGCAGCTCCTGGATCTGCGCGTCACGCAGCGGGACGACGGCGGGCTTCTGCAGGCCGGACCAGCCGTGCGGCGCCAGCGCGGGGTCGTCGAGGTCGACGACGAGACTGCGCGCGGAGTCGGTGGTCAGGGCGGTGGAGTACGGGTCCGTGACCTTGTTGGTGACCATCTTCTGAACGGTGGGCGCCCAGACGTTCACGGCGTACCGGTAGGGCTTGCCGTTCCAGCTCTTCGGTCCGGTGACCGACCAGACGCCCGTGCGGTCGTCGCGGCGCATGGGGACGGTCCTGCCGTCGAGTTCGAGGGCGACGGTACGGGCGGTGGGCGCCCAGACGGACAGGGTGGGGCGGCCGTGGTCGAAGACCGGGCCGAGGGAGGCGGTGGCCGCGTTCTTCCCGTAGAGGTCGTCGAGCACCCCCGCGTTCTGTACGCCGGTGGCGGCGAGCAGTGCACCGTTGGCGGCGCGCTGGGTGGCGATCAGCTGGCCGCGCAGCGCCTCGCGCACCCTGTCCCGGTCCCGGGGGTCGACCGTGAACGCCGGGTAGTCCTTGAGGTGCGGGTACTTCGCCTTCTGCGCGTCGCTCAGTGCGGACGGTACGAGCCGCAGCCACTGCCCCTCGTCGGAGAGCGCCCCGTCGACGACCGAGATGCCGCCGCTCGATGCGTGGACGAGTTGCTGGCTGGTGGCCGCGGTGGCCTTCACCTTCCATACGACGGTGTCGGCGTCGATCCACTGTGCCTCGGCCTTGGTGAGGTCGGGGGTGGGGACGCCGCCGGCCTGCGGCAGCAGGTAGCCGGGCGTGGAGCCGAGCATCCAGACCTCGTGCCCGTAGGTCGCGAGGTCGAGCGACTGGTCGCTGGGCAGGTCCTTCTCGTCGCCCTTGTGCAGGATGTAGCTGAGCGAGGTGGCCCCGTCGGTGAGCGGCACCTCGAAGGTGGCGCCGGAGGCGTCCTTCTTCACCGGCTGGAGCGGCTTGGCCCAGTCGGTGGGGTCCTTGGCGCCGGTCCAGGTGTGCAGCCCCCAGCCGTCGTAGTCGCCGTCGGCCCGGTAGTAGTGCAGGACGGCCTTGGTGGTGTCCTGTGGCGGATAGGCGCCGTCGGGGGCCGCTTCGGCCTGGCCGTCCTTGCCCTGCTCGATCCAGACCTGCCCGGTCTTCGCGAGGTCGACGGTGCGTTGCGGACCGTCGGCGGTGCCGTCCTTCTCGACGGTGTAGGGGACGGCAACGGCGCCTTCGGCGGGCTTGATCCAGGCGAAGGCGCCGTAGGCGTCCCGTCCGGTGAAGCCGGCTGTCGTGTCACCGGACTTGAGCTGCCAGCCGTCGTAGTCGCCGTCGGCACGCTTGTAGTGGACGACGGCGTAGTCGCGCTCGACGGCTACGGGCTTCTCGGCCGCGGGCGCCTGTCCCGCGGTGGACGAGGCGAGGGCACTCGCGGTGCGGCCGGTACGGTCGACGACAACCGCCTTGTACCGCAGGGGTGTTCCGGCCGCCACCTTGCTGTCCAGGTGCTGGGTGACCTGGTACGGGGCGTGGTCGGCGGAACCGAGCGTGACCCACTCCCCGTTGCCGGTCTGGGCGGCGAACACGACACGGTCGAGCTGTCCGCCGTCGACGTCCGCGGAGATCTCGACGGTGCCGGTGGCTCCGGCGGCGGGCGCCTTCAGGGTGATCGAGGGCTTGGCGGCGGGTGCGTCCAGGGGCTTTTCCGCGCGCAGCACGACGGTGGCGAGGGCGGGCACGGTGACGGTGATCTTCTTGTCGGCTCCGCTGCGGACGTCGGCCGAACCACCGTACAGCGTACTGAAGTTCATTCCGGCCGTCGCGGTGGGCAGCTCGACGGTCCTCGGCCCGGTGCCGTTGTTGGTGGCGACGACGTACTCGGTCGGCTTCTTCGGGTCCGTACGGGAGAAGGCGTACACGGACCCTTCGGCGTAGCGCTCGGTCTGGACGCCGTCGCGCAGGGCCGGGTTCTTCCGGGTGAGCTCGGAGAGCGCGGCGATGTCCCGGTACAGGGGGTGGCTCGTGTCGTACGCGTCCGAGGCGTGGGTGCGGTCGGTGCCCAGTTCGTCGTCGTCGAGGTAGTCGGCGGTCCTGGACGCGAACATGGTCTGGCGGGCGTCCTTGTCGCCGCCCGCGCCGGTGAAGCCCTGTTCATCGCCGTAGTAAACGACGGGGTTGCCCCGGCTGAGGAACATCAGCTCATTGGCGAGCCGGACACGTTGGAGTAGTTCCGAGTCATCGGCCTTCGGGTTGTCCTGCTTGATGAACGACCCGATGCGTCCCATGTCGTGGTTGCCGAGGAAGGTGACCTGCTCGTAGGCGTTGGCCTTGTCGGTGGTGTAGCGGTAGTCGTCGGCGAACACCGCCGCGAGTTTCGCGGCCGGGGCGCCCTGCGAGACGTACTGACGTGCCGCTTCCTGGAAGGGGAAGTCGAGCGTCGCGTCGAGCCGGCCCCGGGTGACGTAGGGCGAGGTGATGGCGGTGTCGGCGGAGTAGACCTCGCCGAACATGAAGAAGTCCTTGCGGCCGCGCTTGGCAGCGTAGGCGTCCAGCGCCGTCGCCCACTGGGTCCAGAAGTCCAGGTCGACGTGTTTGACGGTGTCGATACGGAAGCCGTCGATGTCGAAGTCCCGGACCCACTTCTCGTAGATCTTCTCCATGCCGGAGACGACCTCGGGCCGCTCGGTCCACAGGTCGTCGAGCCCGGAGAAGTCTCCGTACGTGGTGGACTCGCCGGCGTAGGTCGAGTCGCCGCGGTTGTGGTACATCGTCGGATCGTTGAGCCAGGCCGGGACCTTTTCGCCGGTGTTCTTCGGGGTGTACGGGAACGAGTCCGCGTCGACCTTCGCCAGGCCCTTGCTGTCGTCGAACGGGCGGCCGTCCCTGTCGAGGTACGGGTAGGCACCCTTGGGGCGGTAGCCGTACTGCTTCTCGGCGTAGTCGACGGTGTCCGCGGTGTGGTTGGTGATGACGTCGAAGAAGACCTTCATGCCCTTGTCGTGGGCCTTGTCGATCAGCTTCGACAGGTCGGCGTTGCTGCCGAAGTGCGGGTCGACCTGGGTGAAGTCGGTGATCCAGTAGCCGTGATAGCCGGCCGATGCGTCCTTTCCGGTGCCTTGGACGGGACGGTTCTTGAAGATCGGGGCGAGCCAGATGGCCGTGGTGCCGAGGCCCTTGATGTAGTCGAGCCGCTGGGTCAGGCCCTTGAGGTCGCCGCCCTGGTAGAAGCCCTTGTCCGTGGGGTCGTAGCCGGTCTCCAGACGTGAACCGGTCAGTCCGCCACGGTCGTTGGAGCTGTCACCGTTGGCGAACCGGTCGGGCATGACGAAGTAGAACTGTTCACGCGTCAGGTCGTGGCGCGCGGGTTCGGCTGCCAGCCGGGCGTCCGAGGGCGGGGCCGGCGGTCTCGGCGCGGCGGACGCGGATGCCGCCGGGACGACGGGGAGGAGTGCCGCGCAGAGTGCGGCGACGACTCCCCGTCTCAGGGTGGAACGGGACACGGGCGGGGTCTCCTTGTGTGCGGGTGGCGGTTCTCGGGGTGGGCGGACGGGTCGGGTGTCGGGGTGGGGGCGCACCCGGTGCCGGACGCCCACGTGAAAACGACGGTGCGCCGGGAGGGGACGTTTCGGGGTGACCCCCGCAGGGTTACGCGGTAATGAGGCGCTTCGCTCACGGTGGCGGACGAGTCCGCGTCACCCGAGGAGACGCCCCGGTGCGTCCCCGGACCTCGGGCCAACTGCCGGTCCGGGGCGCTGGGGTCGGCCCCGGACCGGTCACCGATGTCAGCTGCGCCAGACGTCGCTCGTCAGCGTGACCTTCCCCGACGCCGGCACGGTGGCGGTACGGTTCGCGCCGCTCTCCCAGGTGACGTTGCCGCTCGCGTCCTTGCGGAGGTACTTGTACTCGAACGACGTACCGGCGGGCAGGTTCACATCGAGCTTCCAGACCGGGTACGTCGCCGGGTCGAGCTTCAGCGCGCTGCCGGTGTTCCAGTTGCCGAGCGCGCTCTGGTTGCCGGTGACGTAGACGTTCTGGCCGAGCTGGGTGGTGGCGTTGACGCCGAAGGACGCTCCGGAGGTGCCGGGGTTCGTGGTGCCACCGCCCGAGCAGGTACGGGCGCCCGCCTGGAGCGCCAGGGCCGTGTTGGCTCCCAGCGTCGCGGTGAACCGGCCGGAGCCGTCGACGCTGACGCCGTTGCCGGACTGGACGTCGCAGTAGTCACCGGCGGGCAGCGACGTCTGGAACGTACGGGTCAGCGAGGAGCCCTCGTGGTTGATCGCGACGTACGCCTTCGACCCGCGGCCGAACGCGATCCGGTCGCCGCCGTTGTCCCACCAGTCGGTGACGGACTCACCGCGTGCCGTGTTGTGGAAGCCGACCATGGAGGAGATCTCGCGCCAGGCGTGCTGGCACTTCCACCCGTCGCTGTAACAGGCGTTCACCGCACCGGCGTTGGGTGGCCCCGCGTCCTTGTCGGTCCACTCGTACCCGGAGTGGACGTCGGGCGAGCCGTACGGCCAGGCCAGCATGAAGACACTGGCGAGGGTGTAGTTGGCGCCGTCCTTGTAGTTCAGTGTGTCGCCACCGCGCTCGGTGTCGTGGTTGTCGACGAAGACCGCGGCCTTCGACGACGGCATGAAGCCCCAGCCCTCACCGAAGTTCTTCAGGTAGGCGAGGTTCTCGTTGTTGAAGACCTGCTTGAGGCTGCGGGCGTAGCGGAACTCCTGGACGTCCCCCGTGCCCGTGTACTCGTCGGGCTGGACGGCCTCGCCCGCCCCGTAGATCGCTTCCTGCTTCCAGTAGACGCTGGGGTTGTTCAGCCGCGACTTGATGTTGGCGAGGTCGGCCGCGGGCATGTGCTTGGCGGCGTCGATGCGGAAGCCGTCGACACCGAGGGAGAGCAGGTCGTTGAGGTATCCGGCGATCCTGCCGCGGACGTACTCCTCACCGGTGTCCAGGTCGGCGAGGCCGACGAGTTCGCAGTTCTGGACGTTGGCCCGGTCCTGGTAGTTGCTGATCTGCGCGGTGCAGTCGTCCATGTCGGACGCGGAGTACACACCGGGGTAGTTGTACTTGGTGTACGAGGAGCCGCCGGTGCCGGTGCCCGATCCCGCCGCCATGTGGTTGATGACGGAGTCGGCGACGACCTTGACTCCCGCGCTGTGGCAGGTGCTGACCATGGCGGCGAAGGAGGCACGGTCGCCGAGCCGTCCGGCGATCTTGTAGCTGACCGGCTGGTACGAGGTCCACCACTGGCTGCCCTGGATGTGTTCCTGGGGCGGCGAGACCTGTACGTAGCCGTAGCCGGCCGGGCCGAGGGAGTCCGTGCAGGCCTTGGCCACGGAGTCGAATTTCCACTCGAAGAGGACGGCGGTGACGTCCTTGTCGCCCGGCGTGGAGGCCTGGGCGGTCGTGGTGGGGGCGACGAGAGCGGCGGCCCCTGCTATCAGGGCGAGCGCTGCAGACAGTGGTCTGCGTGCCATGTTTCCTCCTGCTGTGGGGGGAAATGCGGGTGACGGTGCAGCCTCACGTGGCAACGCGCCCTGCCCTCAAGGCTCCTGAAGGTTCTTGCTGCAAGAATGCAAACCTTGCCGCGGTGCAGACCGTACGAGCCCACCCGGCCCCGGTCAACCCCTTGGACACCGCCCGCTCACATCCACGAAATCCAGCAGTTTCCTTCCTGAAAGGACTTACGCAAAACATTGCAGCGCTGTTACGTTTCTCCCGACTCCGGTCCGGTCGGCCGGGGGTTCCGGTGATCCCGGACCCCACGCGCCCGGCCGGCCGGGCCGGTCACGAACAAGAGAGGCGCCCGGAGTCACCCACTCCCCGCGGGCCCGTCAGGGCCGGCTCCCGGGTGCCTCTCCTGTGCGCCGGGACGCCGCGGCCGGGCCTCAGACGCCCCGGACCGCGGCCGTGGACCCCCGTACCACCAGCTCCGGCTGGAACACGTACTCCGTACGCTGCACCGGGCTGCCGCCGATCTCCTCCAGCAGGGCGCTCACCGCGGCAGCCGCCATCGCCTGCACGGGCTGACGCACCGTCGTCAGCGGAGGGTCCGTGAACGCGATCAGCTGCGAGTCGTCGAAGCCCACCACCGACACGTCGCGCGGCACGCCGAGTCCGCGGCCCCGGGCCGCACGCACCACGCCGAGCGCCATCTGGTCACTGCCGCAGACGATGCCCGTGCACCCCTGGTCGAGCAGCGCACCGGCCGCGACCTGGCCGCCCTCGACGCCGAACAGCGCGGAGCAGACCAGGAGTTCGGCCTCGTTCCGGCCCAGGCCGAGGAGGTTCACGGCGGCGTCGAGGAAACTCTCGCGTTTGCGGCGGGACGGCACGTAGCGCTGCGGCCCGATGGCCAGGCCGACCCTGCGGTGGCCGAGTTCGGCGAGGTGTCCGACGGCCATCCGTACGGCCGCAGAGTCGTCGGGCGAGACGAACGGGGCGTTGATCCGTTCGTTGTAGCCGTTGATCAGGACGAAGGGCACACCGCGCTCGGTGAGTGCGGCGTACCGGGCCGGGTCGGCCGACAGGTCGGCGTGCAGCCCGGACAGGAAGACGATCCCGCCGACGCCCCGTTCGACGAGCTGCTCGACGAGTTCGTCCTCGGTGGCGCCGCCGGGTGTCTGAGTGCAGAGCACCGGGGTGTACCCGTGTCCGGCCAGGGCCTGTTCGACGGCCTGCGCGAACGCCGGGAAGATCGGGTTGGTGAGCTCGGGCGTCACCAGTCCGATCAGCCCGGCGCTGCGCTGCCGCAGCCGCACGGGGCGTTCGTAGCCCAGGATGTCCAGCGCCGCGAGCACCCGCTGACGCGTGGTGTCCGCGACGCCCGGTTTCCCGTTGAGCACCCGGCTCACGGTCGCCTCGCTGACCGCTGCCTGGCCGGCGATGTCCGAGAGCCTCGGCGTACCACCGGCCCCAGGGCCTGTCTTTCGGATCTTGCCGGGCTCGCGGGGGCCGACACGCGCATCTGCGGCGTTGTCGTCGGTTGCCGACTCCCCCATAGCCCGAATGGCATGGGAGGGGCCCCCTTCGCGTGGGCTCCCTCCTTCGCCTTGCAGCTGCACGCGCGGGCCCCCGCTCCCCGATCCGGCCTGATCCGAAAGAGAGGCCCTGGGCAGGGGAACCGTCACACCGTCCACCACACCGTGGTGTCCGCGGGGAGCTCGATCTCGGCGCCGTCGGTGACGACCGGTGTGCTGGACAGCAGGACGGTGCCGCGCACCGGGATGCGCACCGGACGGCCCGTCGTGTTGACGGTGCAGATGAAGCCGGGGCGGGCGAAGATCAGCAGCCCCTCGGGCGCCTGGAGCCACTCCACCGTGGTCCCGGCGCCGAGCCCCGGGTGCACCCGGCGGGCGGCGATCGCGGCCCGGTACAGCTCCAGCGTGGAGTTAGCGTCGCCGGTCTGCGCCTCGACGCTCAGCGCGCCCCAGCTGTCGGGCTGGGGCAGCCAGCTGCCGCCACTGCCGAATCCGTACGAGCTGCCCTCGCGCGTCCATGGGATCGGCACGCGGCAGCCGTCGCGGAAGCCGTCCTGGCCCTCCGCACGGAAGAACGACGGGTCCTGGCGGGCCTCGTCGGGCAGGTCGGTGACGTCGGGCAGGCCGAGCTCCTCGCCCTGGTAGACGTACGCGGAACCGGGCAGCGCCAGCATCAGCAGGGTGGCGGCGCGGGCCCGGCGCAGGCCCAGTACGGGGTCGCCGGCCGTGCGGATCTGGGTGCCGAGGCCAGGCGGATTGGCGAACCGGGTGGCGTGCCGGGTCACGTCGTGGTTGGAGAGCACCCAGGTCGCGGGGGCGCCGACCGGACGCATCGCGTCGAGCGAGGTGTCGATGACCTCGCGCAGCTCGGCGGCGTCCCAGGCGGTGGAGAGGTACTGGAAGTTGAACGCCTGGTGCATCTCGTCGGGGCGCACATAGTTGGCGGTACGCTCGACGGTCGGCGTCCAGGCCTCGGCGACGGCGATGCGGTCGCCGGGGTACTCGTCGAGGATGGTGCGCCAGGAGCGGTAGATCGCGTGGACCCCGTCCTGGTCGAAGAACGGCATGACGTCGTTGCCGAGCAGCTTGAGCTGGTCGTGGGTGCCGAGGTCGGGCAGGCCGGCGGCCTTGACGAGGCCGTGGGCGACATCGACCCGGAAGCCGTCGACGCCCATGTCGAGCCAGAAGCGCAGGATCGAGCGGAACTCGTCGGCGACGGCCGGGTGTTCCCAGTTGAAGTCGGGCTGCTCGGGTGCGAAGAGGTGGAGGTACCAGTCGCCGGGGGTGCCGTCCGGGTCGGTGGTCCGGGTCCAGGCGGGGCCGCCGAAGATGGACTCCCAGTCGTTGGGCGGGAGTTCGCCGTCCACGCCCTTGCCGGGGCGGAAGTGGTAACGCTCGCGCAGCGCGGAGCCGGGGCCGTCCGCGAGGGCGCGCTTGAACCACTCGTGCTGGTCGGAGGAGTGGTTGGGCACCAGGTCCACAATGATCCGCAGGCCCAGGTCGTGGGCGTCCCGGATCAGCGCGTCGGCGTCCAGCAGGGTGCCGAACATCGGGTCGATGGCCCGGTAGTCGGCGACGTCGTAGCCCGCGTCGGCCTGCGGGGACGCGTAGAACGGGCTGAGCCAGACCGCGTCGACACCGAGGTCCTTGAGGTAGGGGAGTCTGCCGCGTACGCCTGCGAGGTCGCCCATGCCGTCGCCGTTGCCGTCGGCGAAGCTCCGTGGATAGACCTGGTAGATCACCGCGTCCTGCCACCAGCCGGTCTGGTGGGCCGGAGCGTCGGCGGACGTGCCGGTGGAGGGGGCAGCGAGGTGCTGGGTCATGTCGTCCCTGGGGTGTCTGGGGTGGGGAGCGTCGCCGGACCGGGTCGGGATACCGGCGATCACCCCGGCACGGGGTCGGCCCGTGCCGGGGGCGTGGTCGGTTGCGGTGGGGAGGGTGTTTCCCCGAGGTGCCGGCGGACGCCGTGACTTGGTGCGTGCGGGTCGTACGGGGCGGGCCGCGTCAGCCCTTGACGGCTCCGGCGGACATGCCGGTGACGAGGTGGCGCTGGGCGAAGAGGAAGACCAGGGCCGCGGGTATCGCGATCAGCACGGACGCGGCGGTCATCGCGCCCCACTGGGCTCCGTACCGGTTGACGAAGAGCTGCAGTCCGCCCGCGAGGGTGAGGTTGTCCTCGCCGACCATGAAGGCGGAGGCGTACGCCACTTCGCCCCACGCGGTGATGAAGGAGTAGAACGCGGTGACGGCGAGGCCGGGCTTGGCGAGCGGCAGGACGAGCCGCCAGAACGTACCGAACGGGGTGAGGCCGTCGACCTGGCCCGACTCGTCGATCTCGCGCGGGATGGTGTCGAAGAAGCCCTTCATCATCCAGGCGCAGAACGGCACCGAGATGGTGAGGTAGGTGATGACGAGGCCGGCCGGCTGATTCAGCAGCCCCATGCCGGACATGATGTTGTAGATCGGCACGATGAGGACGGCGACCGGGAACATCTGGGTGATCAGCAGCGTCCACATCAGCCCGCGCTTGCCGGGGAAGCGGAAGCGGCTGACGGCGTAGCCGGTGGAGGCGGAGATGATGACGCCGAGAAGCGTGGTGAGCCCCGCGACGAGCAGGGAGTTGCCGAACCAGGTGAGGAACTTCGTGTTCTGGATCAGGTTCGTGTAGTTCTCGAACGTGGTCTCTTTGAAGAAGTCCGTGGTGGTGGCGAACGCGGCGGGCTTCAGCGAGGTGAGCAGGACCCACAGCACGGGGAAGACGGCGATCACGGACGCGACGATGAGCGTGAGGTGCAGCCCGACGGAGGCGATCGGCGAACGCTCGCCGCGCAGCCGGACCTTGCGCACGGAGTGCCGTGCGGAGGTCGCCGGGACGGTGGTTGCGGGGGCGGTGGTCACCAGTCGTCTCCCTGGGTGCGCAGGACTCGCCGGTAGACGGCGGCGAAGATCATCAGGAGTACGAGGATCAGCACGCCCCAGGTGGAGGACTGCGCGAAGTCGCGCGGGCTGATCTCGAAGGAGAACGTGTACGCCTGGGTGACCAGGATCTGGGTGGCTTCACCGGGTCCGCCGCGGGTCAGCAGGTAGATCACCGGGAACATGTTGAAGGTCCAGATGGTGGAGAGCAGGATCACCGTGGAGGAGACCGGCCGCAGTCCGGGCAGCGTGATGTGGCGGAACCGCTGCCAGGCGGTGGCGCCGTCCATCTCCGCGGCCTCGTACTGCTCGCTGGGGATCGACTGCAGTCCGCCGAGCAGGGCGACCAACATGAACGGCACGCCGAGCCAGACGTTGACGGCGATGACGGAGAGCTTCGCCCAGGTGGGGTCGTTCAGCCAGGGTACGGCGTCGATCCCGCCGCCGGAGAGGATCTTGTTGAGCAGCCCGCGGTCCTCGTTGTAGAGGAAGCGCCAGGCGAAGACGGAGACGAAGCCGGGGATGGCCCAGGGCAGGATGAGTGCCATCCGGTACGCGGAGCGGCCGGCGATCCGGCGGTTGAGGATGTTGGCGAGGGCCATACCGAGGGAGAAGGTGATGGCCACGCAGGAGACTGTCCACACCAGCGTCCACCCGAGCGTGCCGAGGAACTGGTCGCCCGTGATCGCCTCGGTGTAATTGTCCAGGCCCACGAATTTGTACGTGGCGGGCGAGTGGTTGACACCGATGGACCGCTCGACGTTGCGCTCATTGGCATCGGTCATCGACAGGTAGATGCCGCGGACCAGCGGATAGCCGATGATCACGCCGATCACGGCGACGACCGGGGCGACCATGGTCCAGGCGTACCAGTGGGTCGACAGGGCCCGGCGGAGCCTGCTCGGCGGCGGGGGGTTGCCAGTACCGCGGCTCCGGCC
>NZ_JBHVFF010000089.1:0-27266 GCF_042801895.1 Streptomyces sp. NPDC057543
ACCCGGGCCAGACGCGGGCGACGTCGCGGAACTGCCTGCATTCACGGGCAGTCTGAGCCGCCCCGAGTTTCGTAGCCTTGAAGGAACCGTTGAGCGCCTCGGCCTGGTGAACCCGGCCGCGCGGGGCCTCCTATTGGATACCCAGGTCCTTCGCGACATGGGCGACCGGACGGCCGGAGGCCTGGACCTCGCGGATGGCCCCGTAGCGCAGCCCGTCGGGGTACTTCCGTGGTGCAGGCATCGGACCTGTGCTCTCCCATCTGCCCGTCCGGCGGGCCCTTTCCCCCGCGAAGGCGCGAGCTGCCCCTCACCGCTCTCACGCCGACTGTGCTGAGCCCCGTAACCGCGTCCGCGCGGGAGGCGGCCCAGCGGTAGGGCGCGATACCACCACTCAGTTTGCCCCCGACAGAAAGTGTCGCTGGACCTCTTCCAGGGCCGCCGTTTCGGCCCGCTCGTCCGGGTGGTCGAAGTGCCCCGCCCGCAGAACGAAGAGTTCGCGTGGCCCGGCCAGTGCGTTGTGCACCGCGAACTGCCCCGGTGGGGGTACCGCCGGATCGAACAGGGCGGCACCCACATGCACTGGGATGTGAAGGTGCCGGGCCGCTGTCGCGGCGTCGAAGTACGCCAGGACGTCCAGCACCGAGGGCTCCTCGGCGAGCCGCCTACGCACCGACTCTCCGCTGCCCGTGCACGGCAGTGTCACCCGGAGCGGATGGTTTCCGAAGGTCGGCACCGTAAGGCCGGCGGCATGGAAACGGTCGTCCCAGGGGAGCGCCAACGCCCCGATGCCGCCGCCGAAACTCGTGCCCAGGTACGTCAGGCGCCCGGCAGCCTCCGGCACCAGCCGCAGCAGTGCGGTGGCCGCACACCAGACATCCGCCACGCACCCGCCGATGAGGTACGACTCCCGGGCGCCGATGCCGTGCAGAACGTGCCCCGCCGAGTCCGAGGGAACGCCGGGCAGCAGGCTCCGCGTTCCGAGCCCGCGCAGGCAGGGCCAGATGGTCGCAGTCCCCGGCGGGGGTTGCCAGGGGTCCGGGGCCGCCCGGCCTCCGTATCCGTGAGCCGCCACACAGCCCTGCGTAACGCGGCCATCGGCAGGGACGGTCAGCCACCCGCCGATACGGACGCCGTCGGCGGATGTGTACGAGACGTCGGCGACCCGCACGCCGTCCACCGTGGCCCAAGGTCCCTCGATCCGAGGCGCCGGGTCGACCCGTAGCGCACTCGCGTAGCGCTCCTGCCAGAAGTCGGCGAAGCCGTCCGGGCCTGGCGGAGCCCCCACCGCAAGGAGGCGCGGCAGGTTGTAGCCGTAGGTGGGGTCGAACGGCAAATCATGCTGGAGCGAGCTGAGTTCACTGCCGTCTGACGTGAGCGGATGGGTGGGCAAGATCTCTCCTTGTTCAGTGTGCGAAGTGACCAGCACGCCCTTCCGGAACAGTTCTCGACACGACGCACCCTGTCCTGCCGGCGCTGAGCCCCCGGTACGGGCTTGACCTGCCGACTCGATGGTCACGTCCCGCTGGGCGGTGTAGTCACGGCAGCTGTTTCGATCAGGACGGCGGCGAGTCGGTCCAGGGGCGGCGGGGTTGGGGAAGACCTGGACGACGTCGGTCCGTCGTTCGATCTCCCGGTTCAGGCGCTCCAGTGGATTCGTCGACCAGATCTTCTTCCAGTGCGCGGGTGGGAAGTACGCGAACGCTGTGATGTCTCCGGCTGCCTCCAGCAGCATGGTCTTGACCGAGGGGATAACTTCCGTGCGAGCATGTCGACCACCACGTCCAGCTGATTGCGGACGGCCTGGGCGAAGATCGTGCGGATGGTCGCGGCCACCAGGCCGCTGTGCGAGTCGCAGATCACCAGCTGGACGTGGCCCAGGCCGCGGGCCCGCAGACGGCGCAGGAACTCGGTGCGAAACGGCTTCGACTCGCTGTCGCCGACCATCAGCCCGAGGACCTCGCGGTGCCCGCTGGCGGAATCCCCGTCGCGATCATCATCGCCTGCAAGACAATACGGTGATTCACCTGCGCCTTGCAACAGGTCGCGGCTGACCTCGCCGTTTCGCTCGGTGCGAGGGCGGGTTCTGTGCGGCAACGCGAAAGTGCCTTCTGGCCTGGGACGATGAACCTTGTCCAGGGGTTCTGCCGGTCCAGGCGGAAGGCCCTTTCTATGTGCAGAGTATCGGTTTACGTCCCAAGCTCCATGTCTCCGTTGACGGTTCGGGAGTGGTGGGGCACGCCGGGGCACGGTTGTTGGCTGATCTTGCCGCGCCACTCCTGGTTGGCTGCCACCCGGCGCCATAAAGCGGTCGAAGCCGGACGCGACCATGTCGTGGCACGCCTGAAGTATCTACCGAGTTGGCGGGCCGCAGGGTGAGGGCTTGTGGTGCGTATTACTCCCAGGCCAGGCTTCTGCACTGGCGTGGGGAACGCTGACGCTCAGCCCGCCGGCATGGACACCCATGCCGCCCTGGAGGGGCCCATGCCTC
The DNA here is from genome assembly GCF_042801895.1 of Streptomyces sp. NPDC057543. Classification (NCBI taxonomy): domain Bacteria; kingdom Bacillati; phylum Actinomycetota; class Actinomycetes; order Kitasatosporales; family Streptomycetaceae; genus Streptomyces; species Streptomyces sp. NPDC057543. The sequence continues at coordinate 2,489 of NZ_JBHVFF010000089.1, forward strand.
CGACGGCATCTGCATCCGGTCACGGATAGCGAGACAGGCCCCATGGGGTGGTGACCACTGTCCTTGAGCTTTGACGGTCCCACCTGGCAAAGGTCGTAACGACCGTTCAGGGACATCCGGTCGATCCAGGACAGGCGCGTAATGCCAGTTCAGGGCCTCCCGGTCCGGGGGAGTCCGCACAGTTGGTGAGACCTGCGTGAGAGCGCGCAGGAAGACGAAGCCCTGCCGGATTGCTCCGGCGGGGCTCTTCGGCATCTGACGGAACAACGGACTCATGTGCGCGTCCGCGGTCTTCATCTACTCCACAGAGGTCCACTTGCTTCTGACGTGGCCCCGTTGCTCAGCGTGACTTCTACGCAGTACGCCTGGGGGTTGCCGAACTCACTGCCGCTGTGCGGTTCAAGCTCCCATCGGACACCACTGAACCCGGGAAGCTCCATGTCTGGCTCCACGAAGCCGCGCTTGGGGGCGGGCTGCCGTTTCCCGCCCTGCGGCGGCGGATGAATGCGGACTCGGCAGTAATCAGTACGTAGGAAAATCGATCCAATAGAACATTCGGTGAGTGTGCGTACAACAATCAATGTTGCTCGGGAAGATCAAGAGCACTCACATGAGTGAACCCGGTCGAAACGATTTGGCCTCGATGCACATGGCTGCACTACGGTGGCGGAAGAGCGGGTACTGGAACCCATCGGCGAGGAATTCAACCCAGCAGGGAAAGCGAATTCTGGAAATGGGTGTTTCCGTCCGCGCATCTGTGCACTGTTTCGGTGTGCGCAGTGCCCGAGGTCCCTGTCATACGTATGCGTAGCGAGGATGGAGCATCATGCCGCCCGTAGTACCGCCCTTCCTGTTCGGCCTCATCGCCGCTCCACTGGCCAGGCGTCTCCTCAAGCCGCTGATGCGCGGCGTCGTCAAGGCATCCGTCGGTCTGGCCGTTGAGGTGAAGAAGGCGACCCTTGAGGCCGGAGAGAACATCCACGACCTTGCGGCCGAGGTGGCCGCCGAGATGGTGGCGGCGCAGATCGCGGCCGGTGACGTCGAAGCTCGTTCGGGTGACGGTCAGCAGGCCTCCGAGAGCAGCGCCCCGAAGGGCGCGAAGGACGAGGCCGCTGCCAAGGCTGACGGCGAGGCGAGGGCTCCGAAGATCCGCCCGAGCGTCGGCGCCGGCAAGCCGCGCTGACGGTTTGTCCGGCGGTAGGGCCGCCACCCGGGCTCGGAGAAATGCGCCCGAGTGATGCTCCGCCGCGGATCTGTCGGCTGCATCGATTTCCCCAGATATTCCGCTCTTTCGCATTGATCCGTCGTGCTGGTGACGGCTTTTGCGACCTTCACAAACAGGTGATCGTACACATGTCATCTCTGCTGGGTGCCGCAGCCGGATATCGCTCCGTGGATTTGGACGTGCGGCCGCGTTCGGTCATTCCGGGCCGTCAGCGCTGGGACGTCAAGCTGGTTCTCGGACGGCCTCAGGCGGCCGAAGTCCTCGCCGCGACCCTGCGACGCCTTCCCGGCATCACCGAGGCGCAGGCCAGCCCGATCACCGGCGGGGTCCTCGTCCGGCACGATGCGCGGGTGAAAGCCGCGGACGTCGGCCGGCTCGTCCGCAGAGCCGTAACCCTGGTCGTGGAGGGCTCGGCCGGAGCGGGGCGTCCGGCCCCGGCGCGGCCTGCCGCCGAGCCCGCCCCGCGCGCGGATCGCGGCGTTGTGCGCCCCGTGCTCGCCGTCGGAGGTGGGGTGGTGGCCGGCATCGCCCTGATCCGCGGGTCGGCGCTCAGCAAGCAGCTGGTGGCGCTGGGCGGAGTGGCGGCGGCGACCGCGGCCGTTGTCCGGACGGCCTGGCGCAGAACGGTCGACGTGACCCGGGACCTGCCCGGAACAGGAGCTGAACGACACCCCCTGCTGGAGATCGTCGAGCCGCACCGCCGGCATCTCTACCGCGCCTCCGCGCTGTCGGTCGCCTGTCAGGTCTCGGAGATGGCGCTCGGTACCTTCCTCGGCTGGACCGCGCTGGTCCTTATCAAGGGCGAGGCCGCGCCGCTCGTCCGCTTCGGCCTGACGACCGCGTCCGCGCAACTATGGGGCTTGGCAGGGCTGGTGGCAGCAGCCTGTGCCGCCGTAGCAGCCCTCTCGTACTCCTCGAACCTCCAGTGGCGCCAGCTCGGCCAGGACATCGAGCACGACTGGCGCAACCGGACGTACGCTCACGTGCAGCACCTAGAACTGCGGCACCTGGAGGGCGAACGGACCACCCGGATCGCCGGCGCGCTCACCGACGACGTCCGCCAGCTGGGCACCTTCTTCGCCACCTCGGCCAACGACCTGCTGCAACTGGGCACCAGCCTGGTCCTCCTGGTGCCGCTGTTCCTGCTGCTGGCACCGCAGATCGCCTGGATCGCGTTCCTGCCCATCCCGGTCATCGCCTGGCTGTCGGTCCGCTACCAGGACAAAGTCGCGGCCGACTACGCCGTCTCCGGCGAGCACCGCGCCAGGCTGCACAGCCAGTTGGTGAACACACTGGAGGCCGGAGCCACCGTCAAGAGCTTCTGCACCGAGGACTACGAGGCCGAGCGCATCGACCGGCTGAGCGGGGAGGCTCAGGAGAGCAACCAGCAGACCGACCGGAGCACGATCCGCCACGCCGAGATCGTCCGGGTCTGCACGACCAGCTCGATGGCCGGCACCCTGCTGATCGGCGGCCGGTCGGTGCTCAACGGCAGCCTGTCGTTCGAGGTGTTCAGTCCACTGATCGGGCTGCCCCAGATGGTGCTGCTGCGGATGAACCGGCTCGGCGGCATCGTCGACCAGTACCAGCGCACGATCACCGCCTACGACCGGATCCAGCGGCTGCGCGCCCTGCCCGCCGAGACCGACGGCACCGGCGAACCGCTCGACGTCGAGAAGGTGCACGGGGAGATCGTCCTCGACAACGTGACCTTCGCCTACCCCGGTCGGCCGCCGGCGCTGGAGGACCTCTCGCTGACCATCCCCGCCGGGCAGGTCACCGCACTTGTCGGCGCCACCGGCTCCGGCAAGACGACGATCGCCAAGCTGCTGATGCGATTCCAGGACGCGGAGTTCGGCAGCGTGCTGCTCGACGGGCGGGACGTGCGCAACTTGCCGCGGCACGATCTGCGCGACGCGATCGGGTTCGTCGCCCAGGACCCCTTCCTCTTTGACGGCACCATCGCCGACAACATCCGCTACGGCAGCTTCGGCGCCTCCGACGAGGCCGTGGTCGAGGCGGCCATGATGGCCGAGTCACACACCTTCATCGCGACGCTGCCGGACGGCTACGACACGGTGATCGGCGAACGCGGAGCCGCTCTCTCGGGCGGGCAGCGGCAGCGGATCGCGCTGGCGCGCGCGATCCTCAAGGACGCGCCGGTCGTTGTCCTCGACGAAGCCACCTCCGCCGTGGACAACGAGACCGAGGCCGCCATCCAGCGCACGCTCCGCGTCTTCGCGGCCGACCGGACCATGGTGATCATCGCCCATCGGCTCTCCACGGTCCGCCACGCCAACCGGATCTACGTCATGGACAAGGGCGGAGTCGTGGCCGAGCAGGGCACCCACGACGAACTCCTCGCCCAACACGGACTCTACGCATCCCTCTGGCAGCTCCAGGCCGGCGAACTCGCCGCCTGACCGCAACTGCCGCGCCATCCGACGGCCGACCGCGTGACGTCACCGCGGTCGGCGCGTCTCGGCGCGCCCTGCGCACACGCCTGCCCACACTCCTGGAGGTACCCCCATGTCCCGTCGCGATGGCGACTCCTTTCCCCTCACGGCGGCCCAGCGTGAGATCTGGCTCGCCGAGCAGCGCGCGCGGACAGCGCTCGACGCCTACCGCATCGGCGAATACCTGGAGGTCCACGGCCCGGTTGACGCCGAGCTCGTCGAGACCGCGCTGCGTCGGGTCGTCGACGAGATCGATGCGCTGCACGTGACCTTCGTCCACGACGGGCAGGAGCCACGCCAGGTCGTCCGTGCGGCATGGGACTGGGAACCGACCCGGCTCGACCTGAGCTCGGAGCCCGAACCCCGGGCGGCGGCCCTGGCATGGATGGCCCGGGACCGGATGCGTCCGCTGGACCTCACCCGCGATCCGCTCTTCAGCTTCGCACTGATCAGCCTCTCGCCCGTGCACCACCTCCTGTACCAGAACCACCACCACCTGGTGATGGACGGGTTCGGCCTCTCCCTCGTCCGGCGGCGGGTCACGCGGATGTACACGGCGCTGGCCTCGGGCGGCCCGGTTCCGCCGTCGCCGCTCCGTTCGCTGGACGACCTGCTCCGCAGTGAGGCCGACTACCGCGCCTCGGGGCAGTGCGCCTCCGACCGGTCGTACTGGACGGAGCGGTTCGCCGACCGGCCGGAACCCACTCAGTTCACCGGCCGAGCTTCGCGTGGCGGGAGCGGGCTGCGTTCCTCGGTGGAACCGGCGGTGCTCCGCGTGGACGCGCTGCGAGCGGGGGGAGCGCATACCGAAGTCCACTGGTCCCGACCGCTGATCGCGGCGGCGGCTCTCTACGCGCACCGGCTCACCGGGGACCGGGACGTTCTGATCGGCCTTCCCGTCACCGGGCGCGAGGGGGCCGAACGCGCCTTGCTGTCCACGCCCGGCACGATGGCGAACGTGGTGCCCCTGCGCCTGCCAATGCGTCCGGACATGCGGTGGCAGGACCTGGTCGCCGAGGCGGCACGGGAGGCCGACGCGGCCCTCGCGCACCAGCGTTACCGCAGCGAGGACCTGTTCCGGGACCTCGGTGTTCCCGGTCCCCCCGGGGCGGCGTTCCCACTCGTCGTCAACATCTTGGTCTTCGACTCCGCGCCGAGCTTCGCCGGACACCCCGCCACGCTGCGCTACCTGCTCCCGGAACCGACCACCGGGCTGGCCCTCTGGATCACGGGCCGACGGGGAGACAACGAACTCCGGGTCGAACTCAAGGGTGCGCCCCAGACCTGGAGCGACGACGAACTCGCCGTCCACCAAAGACGGCTGATCACGCTACTGGACACCGTCGCGCACTGCGCCCCGCAGGAGCCGGTCGGCCGGATCGGTCTGCTCGCCGCGGACGAGGAGCGTGAGCTGCTGGCGCTGGGCACCGGCCCGGTAGCCAAGGCATCCACCGAGAGCCTGCCGGAGGTGTTCCGGGCGCAGGTGCGGGCGACGCCGGACGCGGTCGCGGTGGTGGGGCCGGACGCGTCGCTCACGTATGCGGAGCTGGACGCGCGGGCGAACCGGCTGGCGCATGCTCTGATCGCCTGGGGGGCCGGGCCGGAGCGGCTGGTCGCGGTGGCCCTGCCGCGCTCGGCGGAACTGGTGGTGGCCATCCTTGCGGTGCTCAAGGCCGGAGCCGCCTGTGTTCCGGTCGATCCGGATTACCCCGCCGCCCGGATCGGGTACATGCTCGACGACGCCCGGCCGGTCCTGGTGGTGACCGACTCCCGCACCCGCGACCGGTTGCCCGAGGCCGGTTCCGCCGAGCGGCTGGTGGTCGACGCCCCGGAGACCGCGGCCATGGTGGTGGGTTGCCCGGCAGCGGATCCTGAGGTGGCCGTGGAACCGGAGCATCCGGCCTACATCATCTACACCTCCGGTTCCACCGGGCGGCCCAAGGGCGTGGTGTCGACGTACGGCGGCCTGCTCAACCTGTTCGCCGACCAGCAGCGGGCACTGTACCCGCCCCTGCTCGTGGAACGGCGCCGGCTCCGCGTGGCCCTCACCACATCGGTCTCGTTCGACGCGTCCTGGAACCAGTTGCTCAGCCTGTTCGCGGGCCACGAGCTGCACGTCCTGGATCAGGCGACCTGGACCGACCCGGACGCCTTCGTCGACTACGCCGGGCGCTGTGGCCTCGACTTCGTCGAGGCCACCCCGTCGTACCTCCAAGTTCTGGTCGAACAGGGGATGTTGGACGATCCGCGGTGCCCCGTGATGGTCGCAGCAGGCGGGGAGGCCGTCCCGGATCAGCTGTGGGAGCGGCTGCGCGCGGCCGACGGGGTGTCCTGCGTGAACCTCTACGGGCCGTCCGAGTGCACGGTGAACTCGGTCGTCGCGCCGCTGGAGTCGAGCCGGCGCCCGGTGATCGGCCGACCGGTCGGCAACACCCGGCTCCATGTGCTGGACGGCGCGCTGCGGCCGATGCCCACGGGCGAGGCGGGTGAGCTGTACATCGCCGGCGCAGGCCTGGCACGGGGCTACCTGAACCGGCCGGGTCTGACCGCCGAGCGTTTCGTGGCCGACCCGTTCGGGCCGGCCGGCTCGCGGATGTACCGCACCGGCGACCTGGTGCGGTGGGGCTCGGACGGGAACCTGGAGTTCCTCGGCCGTACCGACGACCAGGTCAAGGTCCGGGGATTTCGGATCGAACTCGGCGAGATCGAGGCCGTGCTTGTCGAGCACCCACAGGTCGCGCAGGCCGCCGTTGTGGTGCGTACCGAAGAGGACACCCGGCTGGTCGCCTACTTCGTTCCGGCACCCGGCACCACGGTGGCCGTGCCCGCGCTGCGCGAGCACCTGCGCGAGCAGCTGCCGGAGTACATGGTGCCCACCGCGTTCATGATGCTGGACGCACTGCCGCTGACGCCGAACCGGAAGCTCGACCGACGGGCCCTCCCGGCCCCCGAGCAAGCCTCGGCCGCCCCGGGCCGCGCACCGCGCACCGCGACCGAACACCTACTGGCCGGGCTGTTCGCCGAGGTGCTCGGGGTGGCCGTGGCCGGGCCGGACGACAGCTTCTTCGACCTCGGCGGGCATTCGCTGCTGGCCACCCGGCTGGTCGCCAGGGCACGGTCGGTGCTGGGCGTGGAGCTGAGGCTGAGTGACCTGTTCGACGCACCGACGGTGGCGGAACTGGCGGCGGCAGTGGACGGCGCGGGCCGGGCGCGGCCGGCGCCGGGGCGGCGCGAGCGGCCCGAGCCGATCCCGCTGTCCTTCGCGCAACGCCGGTTGTGGTTCCTGCACCGCATGGAGGGCCCGAGCGCCACATACAACATCCCGCTGGCGCTTCGGCTGTCTGGCGACCTGGACCAGCGGGCCCTGGAAGCCGCTCTGGCGGACGTGGCCGAGCGGCACGAGAGCCTGCGCACCGCCTTCCCCATGGTCGACGGGGTGCCGTGCCAGCGGGTGATGGACCTCGAGGCGGCACGGCCGCGACTGCGGGTGACCGAGGTCGGCGAGGGCGACCTGCCGGATCGGCTGGTGGCGGCGGCCCGGCACGGCTTCGAGCTCTCCGAGGGACCGCCGCTGCACGCCGAACTGTTCCAACTGGGAACCGACGAGCACGTGCTGCTGCTGGTGGTGCATCACATCGCCGGTGACGGCTGGTCGATGGGACCACTCTCACGGGACCTGGCGACCGCCTACGCGGCCCGGTCCGAGGGGGCGAAGCCGGAGTGGTCTCCGCTGCCGGTCCAGTACGCCGACTACGCCCTCTGGCAGCGGGAGCTGCTCGGGGAAGGCACTGACCCGGACAGCCTGCTGAGCGGTCAACTGGTCTACTGGCGGAAGCGGTTGGCGTACATGCCCGAGCAGGTCGAGCTGCCGTTCGACCGGCCCAGGCCGACGGCGATGTCCCACCGGGGCGCCCATCTGCCGGTGCGGATCGACGCCGAACTGCACCAGGGCCTGCGCGCCCTCGCCCGTGACGGCGGGGCCAGCCTCTTCATGGTGCTCCAGGCCGGGCTGGCCGCCCTGCTGGGCAAGCTCGGCGCGGGCACCGACGTCCCGATCGGCACGCCGATCGCCGGACGCACCGACGAGGCCGTGGACGACCTGGTCGGCTTCTTCGTCAACACCCTGGTGCTGCGTACCGACCTCTCAGGCGACCCGTCGTTCACCGAACTGCTGGGCCGGGTGCGCGCCGACGCGCTGGCCGCGTACGCGCACCAGGACGTGCCGTTCGAGCACCTCGTAGAGGCGTTGAACCCGACCCGGTCGCTGGCGCACCACCCCCTGTTCCAGACCATGCTCGCGTTGCAGAACGCTCCGCTCGGCACGTTCGACCTGCCGCGGCTGCGGGTGGAAGCAGACCTGGTGCACACCGGGACGGCCAAGTGCGACCTGACCTTCATGCTGGCCGAACAGCCCGATGAGGACGGGCTGTCGGGCCTGGTGGAGTACAGCACCGACCTGTTCGACACAGCCACCGTGGAGGGGATCGTCGAACGGTGGCTGCGGCTGCTCCGCGCCGTGGTGGCCGCCCCCGGTCGGCCGATCGGCCAAGTGGACGTGCTGTCCGCCGACGAGCTCCGCGCGCTGCTGCCGGCCGTCGTCGACCGGAGCGGAGAGTTGCCGGAGAGCGGCATCACCACGCTCTTCGAGCAGCAGGTACGGGCGAACCCGGCGGCGGTCGCAGTGGTGAGCGAGGAAGTCACCCTGACATATGGCGAGTTGAACGCCCGAGCCAACCAGCTTGCGCACGCCCTGATCGCCCGGGGCGTGGGACCGGAGCAGCTGGTGGCGCTGGCCCTGCCGCGCTCGGCCGAGTTGGTAGTGGCGGTCCTCGCGGTCCTCAAGGCGGGAGCCGCCTACGTTCCGGTGGACCCGCAGTACCCGGCCGCCCGGATCGCCTACCTGCTTCAGGACGCCCGGCCGTCGTTGCTCGTGACGACGGGTGGGATCGGTGAACTGCCGGGCGCAGACCCGGTGGAACGGCTCCTGCTGGACGCCGCCGACCTGGACGGACTGCCGGACACCGACCCGGTGATCCCCCTCGATCCAGGCCACCCCGCCTACGTCATCTACACCTCCGGGTCCACCGGCAACCCCAAGGGCGTCGTGGTCCCGCACCGGAACGTGGTGCGGCTGTTCGGCACCACCCAGGAGCTGTTCGACTTCTCCGCCAAGGACGTCTGGACCCTCTTCCACTCCTATGCCTTCGACTTCTCGGTGTGGGAGCTGTGGGGCCCGCTGCTGTACGGCGGCCGTCTGGTGGTCGTGGACCACGAGACCAGCCGCTCGCCCCACCGGTTCCTGGAGCTCCTCGCACGTGAGCGGGTGACGGTGCTCAACCAGACACCGTCCGCCTTCTACCAGCTGATGCAAGCGGACGAGGAGGCACCGGAGACCGGCCGTTCGCTCGCCCTGCGCACCGTGGTGTTCGGTGGCGAGGCGCTGGAGCACACCCGGCTGACGAGCTGGTACGAGCGACACCCGGACGACGCGCCGCTGCTGGTCAACATGTACGGCATCACCGAGACCACCGTGCACGTGACCTACGCCGCGCTCGACCGGTCCGGCGCCGCCGGCCAGGTCGGCGCGGCCATCCCGGACCTGCGTACGTACGTGTTGGACGCCCACCTGCGGCCGGTGCCCCCGGGCGTGGCCGGCGAGCTGTACGTCGCGGGCGCCGGGCTGGCCCGGGGGTACCTGAACCGGCCCGGTCTGACCGCCGGGCGCTTCGTGGCCGACCCGTTCGGGCCGGCCGGTGCGCGCATGTACCGCAGTGGCGACGTTGTGCGCCGGTGTGCGGACGGCAGCCTGCGGTTCGTGGGCCGGGCCGACGACCAGGTGAAGGTTCGCGGCTTCCGGATCGAACTCGGCGAGATCGAGGCGGCGCTCGCCGCGCACCCCGGAGTCACCCAGGCCACCGTCCTGGCGCGGCAGGACCGGGCCGACGACACCCGGCTGGTCGCGTACCTGGTGGCTGCCCCGGATACCGCCCCGCGCTCGGCCGAACTGCGCGAGCACCTGCGGGAGCTGCTGCCGGAGCACATGGTGCCGGCCGCGTTCGTCGCCCTGGAAAGCCTGCCGCTGACCGCCAACGGCAAGCTGGACCGACGTGCGCTGCCCGCACCCGACCTCGCTCCGACGAACACCGGCCGCGCGCCGCGTACGCCGCAGGAGCAGATCCTGTGCGAGCTGTTCGCCGAGGTTCTCGGGGTGGCCGAGGCCGGTGTCGAGGACAGCTTCTTCGACCTGGGCGGGCATTCGCTGCTGGCGACCCGCCTGACCGCCCGGGTCCGCGCGACCCTGGGAGTGGAGCTGGAGCTGCGCACCCTGTTCGAGACCCCGACCCCGGCCGGCGTGGCCTCCGCCCTGGCGGGTGCCCGCCAGGCGCAGCCGGCCCTGGTGCCCCACCCGCGTCCCGAACGGATCCCGCTGTCGTTCGCGCAGCGGCGGCTCTGGTTCCTGCACCAGCTGGAGGGTGCCGACGCGAACTACCACATCTCCCTGGCATGGCGGCTGTCCGGGAACCTGGACCGGCGGGCCCTGGCAGCCGCCCTGGCGGACGTGGCGGCCCGGCACGAGAGCCTGCGCACCGTCTTCCCGGCGGTGGACGGCGTGCCGTACCAGCAGGTGCTGGACGTCGCGGCGGGCCGCCCGCGGCTGGATGTGAGCCGGACCACCGAGGCCGGGCTGCCGGACGTGCTGGCGACCGCGAACGCCCGACCGTTCGACCTGGCGGTCGATCTGCCGCTGCGCGTCGGTCTGTTCGAGCTCGCGCCGGACGAGCACGTGCTCCAGGTGGTGCTCCACCACATCGCGGGTGACGGCTGGTCGCTGGGCCCGTTCGCACACGACCTGACCGCCGCCTACGCGGCGCGCCGCCGCGGCGAGGAGCCACAGTGGGCGGAGCTGCCGGTCCAGTACGCCGACTACACCCTGTGGCAGCACGAGCTGCTCGGCGACGCAGCCGACCGGGAAAGCCTGTTTGCCCGCCAGACGGCCTACTGGACCAGGCAGTTGGCCGATCTGCCGGAGCAGCTCCGGCTGCCCGGCGACCGGCCCCGCCCGGCGGTCGCCTCGCACCGGGGCGGCCTCGTGCGCGCCGGGCTGGACGCGGAACTGCACCGCGGCCTGCGCGAGCTCGCCCGTGTGCACGGGACCAGTCTGTTCATGGTGCTTCAAGCCGGGCTGGCGGCGCTGCTGAGCAAGCTCGGCGCGGGCGACGACATCCCGGTCGGCAGCCCGGTCGCCGGCCGGAGCGACCAGGCACTCGACGAGCTGGTCGGCTACTTCGTCGACACCCTGGTGTTCCGTACGGACACCTCGGGCGATCCGACGCTCGCCGAGCTGCTGGGCCGGGTGCGGGACACCGCGCTGGCCGGGTACGCCAACCAGGACCTGCCGTTCGAGTACCTCGTAGAGGCCCTCAATCCGGTGCGGTCGCTGGCGCATCACCCGCTGTTCCAGGTCATGCTGGTGCTGCAGAACGCGCCCCGGGCCGACTTCGCCCCACCCGGGCTGCGCGTCGACGAGGTGGAGCTGACCACGACCACCTCCAAGTTCGACCTGGTCTTCTCGCTGTCCGAGCGGCACGCCGGAGACGGCTCCCCGGACGGGATCGACGCGTTCGTCCAGTTCGCGAGCGATCTGTACGATCCGGCCACCGTCGATACGATGGTCGCGCGCTGGATGCGGCTGCTGAGGGCGGCCGTCGCCGACCCGCAGCAGCGGCTCGGCCGCGTCGATCTGCTGTCCGTCGAGGAGCGCTGCGAGCTACTGCCCGCCGTCGAGGGCGAGGCGGTCGCCGCGAGCCTGCCGGAGATGTTCGCGGCGCAGGTGGCGGCGACGCCCGAGGGTGTTGCTCTGGCCTCCAGCGGCATGGAGTTGACGTACAGTCAGCTGAATGCGTGGGCGAATCGGTTCGCGCATGCGCTGATCGCGCGGGGTGTGGGCGCGGAGCAGATCGTGGCGGTTGCATTGCCGCGGTCGGTGGAGTTCGTGGTGGCCGTCCTGGGCGTCCTGAAGACGGGAGCCGCCTATCTGCCGGTGGATCCGGCGTATCCGGAGTCGCGGATCGCGTTCATGCTGGAGGATGCACGGCCGACCGTGGTGGTCGACGACCCGGCGACGGTGGCCGACGTGTCCGAGTGGCCTGATACCGATCCTGCCGTCGTGGTGGACGCCCGGCACTCGGCGTACGTGATCTATACGTCCGGCTCGACCGGACGGCCCAAGGGCGTGGTGGTGAGCCACGCGGGCCTGCGGGGAATGGTGGCCGAGCAGGTCGAACGGCTCGGCATCGACGCGGCCAGCCGGGTGCTCCAGTTCTCCTCGCCCAGCTTCGACGTCTCGCTGTGGGACCTGTGCGGCGCCCTGCTCACCGGTGCCGCCCTTGTGCCGGCACCCGCGACCGAGCCGGTCTCCGCGCTGACCGACCCGAGTCTTGCTCTCACCCATGCGACGGTGCCGCCGTCCGTGCTGGCGGCGCTGTCGCCGGACGCGGTGGCCGTGCCGACGTTGGCGGTTGCGGGTGAGGCGTGCCCGCCGGAGCTGGTCGTGCGATGGGCGCCAGGGCGGCAGATGGTCAACGCGTACGGTCCGACCGAGACGACGGTCATCGCGACGATGAGCGAGCCACTGTCGCCGGGGTCGGGCGTGCCGCCGATCGGCCGTGCCGTCGCCGGGTTCCGGGCGTATGTGCTGGACCAGCGGCTGGGCCTGGTGCCACCGGAGGTGACCGGGGAGCTGTACGTCGCCGGCCCGGGGCTCGCGCGCGGCTACCTGAACCGGCCCGGGCTCTCCGCGGGGCGGTTCGTTGCCTGCCCGTTCGGCACGGCAGGTGAACGCATGTACCGCACCGGCGACCTGGTGCGCCGACGCGCTGACGGCCAGTTGGAGTATCTCGGCCGCGCCGACGACCAGGTGAAGGTGCGTGGCTTCCGGATCGAACTCGGCGAGATCGAGACAGCGCTGGCAGAACACCCGCAGGTCGGCCAGGTCGCGGTGATCGCCCGCAAGGACCACGCGGAGGACACCCGCTTGGTCGCCTACCTGGTGCCCGCCACCGACGCCGAGCTTCGGCCGGAGGAACTGCGCACTCACCTCCGCGAGTGGCTGCCGGACTACATGCTGCCCGCCGCATTCGTCGCCCTCGACGCCCTGCCGTTGACCGCCAACGGCAAGCTCGACCGGCGTGCCCTGCCCGAGCCGGAGTTCACCGGATCGCGCGTCGGCAGGGCGCCGCACACCCCACAGGAGCAGGTGCTGGCCGAGCTGTTCGCCGAGGTCCTGGGCTTGACGCAGGTCGGCGTCGACGACAACTTCTTCGACCTGGGCGGACACTCCCTGCTGGCCACCCGGCTGGTGGCCCGGGTCCGGGCGGCCCTGGGCGTCGAGCTGGCGCTGCACACCCTGTTCCGAACCCCGACGGTGGCCGGGCTGGCCGCTGTTCTGGGTGGCGCCGACCGAGCCAGGCCCGCCCTGGACCGGGCGGAACGGCCCGAGCGGGTACCGCTGTCGTCCGCGCAGCGGCGGCTCTGGTTCCTGCACCAGCTGGAGGGCGCCGGAGCGATCTACAACATGCCGCTGGCATGGCGGCTCTCCGGACCGCTGGACCGGCCGGCACTGGAGCAGGCGCTCGCCGACGTTCTCGACCGGCACGAGAGCCTGCGCACGGTCTTCCCGGCGGTGGACGGCGTGCCGTTCCAGCAGGTGCTGGCCCCCGGGGCGACGCGGCCGAAGCTGCCCGTCACCCCGGCCGACGGGACGGACCTGACGGAGCTGCTGACGGCGGCCGCGGCGCGCGGATTCGACCTCGCGACCGAACCACCGCTGCGCGCCGAGCTGTTCGAGGCGGCACCGGACGAGCATGTGCTGCTGCTGGTGGTCCACCACATCGCCGGTGACGGCTGGTCGCTGGGCCCCTTGTCGACCGACCTGGCCACCGCGTACACGGCGCGCCGCCGGGGCGAGGAACCTCGGTGGGTGGAACTGCCCGTCCAGTACGCCGACTACACCCTGTGGCAGCAGGAGCTGCTCGGCGACGCGGCAGACCCGGACAGCCTGTTCGCCCGCCAGGCGGCCTACTGGACGCGGACATTGGCGGACCTGCCGGAACAGATCCAGCTTCCTCTCGACCGCCACCGCCCGTCCGCTCCCACCTACTCCGGTGGCCACCTCGCGATCGAGCTGGACGCCGAGCTGCACGCCGGGCTCGTCCGCCTGGGCCGGGAGCACGGGGCCAGCGCCTACATGGTGTTGCAGGCCGCGCTGGCGGCGCTGCTGGACAAACTCGGCGCGGGAACGGACATCCCGGTCGGCAGCCTGATCGCGGGCCGGACCGACCAGGCCCTGGACGACCTCGTCGGGTTCTTCGTCAACACCCTGGTGCTGCGGACCGACACCTCGGGCGACCCGACCTTCGCCGAGCTGCTGGGCCGGGTCCGGGAGAACGCGCTGGCCGCGTACGCGCACCAGGACCTGCCGTTCGAGCACCTCGTCGAGGCCCTCAACCCGGCCCGGTCGCTCGCCCGCCAGCCCCTGTTCCAGGTCATGCTGGCGCTGCAGAACGTGCCCCGCACCGAGTTCGCCCTGCCCGGCCTGAGCGCCGAGACCGTACTGGTGCGGACGCCCACGGCGATGTTCGACCTCGCCATCCACCTGCTGGAGCGCGGCGGCACCGGCGGGTCGGCCGAGGGCATCATCGGGCGGGTCGAGTACAGCACCGACCTGTTCGACCACGCCACGGTGGAGGCGCTGGTCGCCCGGTGGCTGCGCCTGCTGGCGTCGGTGGTCGCCGAGCCGGACCGGCCGCTGAGCCGGATCGACGTCCTTGCCGCCGAGGAACGGCACGAGCTGCTGGTCGTACGCAACGACACCGCGTGCCCGGCTCCCGTCGCCGGCCTGCCGTCCCTGTTCGAGGCCTGGGTCCGGGCGACCCCGCAGGCCCCGGCGGTGGTGTTCGAGGACACCACGCTGACCTACCACGAACTGAACCGCAGAGCCAACCGTCTGGCGCACTCGCTGATCGCGCGCGGGGCGGGACCGGAGCAGGTCGTCGCCCTGCGACTGCCGCGCTCCCCCGAGCTGGTGGTCGCCGTCCTCGCGGTCCTCAAGACGGGCGCGGCATACCTGCCGATCGACCCGGACTACCCGGCCGCCCGCATCGCGTACATGCTCGAGGACGCGCGACCGGCTGTGGTGCTCGACGACCTCGCGGCCGTCACACCGGCCGAGGAGCAGCCGGAGCACGATCCGACCGTCGCCGTGGACACGCGGTACCCGGCCTACGTCATCTACACCTCGGGCTCCACCGGCCGGCCCAAGGCCGTGGTGATGCCCGCCGCCGGGCTGCTGAACCTGCTTGCGTGGCACCACGGGGCCATCGGTGGTGAACCTGGCACGCGTACCGCGCAGTTCACCGCGATCAGCTTCGACGTCTCGGTGCAGGAGACGCTCTCCGCGCTGCTGTACGGCAAGACCCTCGTGGTGCCGACCGAGGAGCAGCGCCGCAGTGCCGAGTTGTTCGCCCACTGGCTGGACCGGCACGGGGTAGAGGAGCTGTTCGCGCCCAATCTGGTGGTCGAGGCGCTGGCCGAAGCGGCCGAGGAGGCCGGGCTGGTACTGCCGAACCTGCGGCTGATCGCACAGGCCGGCGAGGCGATGCGGCTGGGCGGTGCCGTACGCCGCTTCCAGACCCGGCGGCCTGGCCGGGCGCTGCACAACCACTACGGCCCCGCCGAAACCCACGTGATCACCGCCTACTCGCTGCCGGCCGACCCCGCCGACTGCCCGCTGCCGGTGCCGATCGGCCGACCGATCGCCAACTGCCGCGTGTACGTGCTGGATTCTGCCTTGCGCCCGGTCGCCCCCGGCGTGACGGGCGAGCTGTATCTCGCCGGGGCAGGACTCGCCCGCGGTTACCTGAACCGGCCCGGACTCACCGCCACGCGATTCGTCGCCAACCCGTACGGTCCGGCCGGCGCGAGGATGTACCGCACCGGGGACCTGGTCCGCTGGCGCGCCGACGGCAAGCTGGAGTTCGCGGGCCGGGTGGACCACCAGGTGAAGGTCCGCGGGTTCCGGGTCGAGCCGGGTGAGATCGAGGCCGAGCTGGCCGCGCACCCGGGTGTCTCCCAGGTTGCGGTGCTCACCCGGGCGGACCGGCCGGGCGAGACCCGGATCGTCGCGTACGTGGTGCCCACGGCCGAAACCGGGGCGACGGCTGCGGAGCTGGCGACGTATTTGCGCGACCGCGTGCCGGACTACCTGGTGCCGTCGGCGTTCGTGTTGCTGGATGTGCTGCCGTTGACGGCGAACGGGAAGCTGGACCGTGCAGCGCTGCCCGCGCCCGAGCCTGGGACGGTCGGGAGCAGTCGCGCGCCGCGCACGCCGCAGGAGCAGATCCTGTGCGAGTTGTTCGCCGAGGTGCTGGGCGCGTCCCGGGTCGGAGTCGACGACGACTTCTTCGACCTGGGCGGGCACTCCCTGCTCGCCACCCGGCTGGTCTCGCGGGTCCGGGCGACCCTCGACGTCGAGCTGGAACTGCGCAGCCTGTTCCGGACGCCGACGCCCGCCGGGCTCGCGGCCGGGCTGCCCGACGCCGGCACCGCGCGGCAGGCCCTGGTTCCCCAGCCCCGCCGCGAGCCCATGCCGCTGTCGTTCGCGCAGCGCCGGCTCTGGTTCCTCCAGCAGTTCGGGACGCCGAGCGCCACCTACCACATGCCGCTCGCCCTGCGGCTGTCCGGCGGTCTCGACCAGGCCGCGCTGAGTGCCGCGCTCGCCGACGTGGTGGCCCGGCACGAGACCCTGCGCACGGTCTTCCCGCTCATCGCCGACGTTCCGCACCAGCGGGTGCTCGACGCCGCCGAGGTCGACGTCCCGCTGGCGGTGCGCGCGGTCCGCGAGGCGGAGGTTCCTGCCCTGCTGCGCGAGGCGGCGGTGCGGGCATTCGACCTGGCGGTGGAACTGCCGTTGCGGGCGGAGCTGTTCGCGCTCGCACCGCAGGAGCATGTGCTGCTGGTGGTGATGCACCACATCGCCGGTGACGGCTGGTCCATGGGTCCGCTGGCCCGCGACCTCGCCGCGGCCTACGCCGCCCGGCGGGGCGGTGGGACGCCCCAATGGTCTCCGCTGCCGGTGACGTACGGCGACTACACCCTGTGGCAGCACGAGGTGCTCGGCGACGAGCACGACACGGACAGTGTGTTCGCGCGCCAGGTCGCCTACTGGACCGAGGCGCTGGCCGGGCTGCCCGACCAGGTGCATTTGCCGGTCGACCGGCCGCGTCCGGCCGCCATGTCGTACCGCGGCGACCTGCTGGACGTCCGGATCGAAGCCGAACTGCATGTGGCTCTGGTGGAGTTGGCGCGGCGCACCGGCACCAGTCTGTTCATGGTGCTTCAGGCGGGTCTTGCCGCGTTGTACACGCGGTTGGGTGCGGGGACGGACATCCCGATCGGCAGTCCGATCGCGGGGCGCACGGACGAGGCGCTGGACGATCTGGTCGGGTTCTTCGTGAACACGCTGGTGCTGCGCACGGACACGAGCGGTGATCCGAGTTTCGCCGAGTTGTTGGGGCGGGTGCGGGAGACGGCACTGTCCGCGTTCGCGCATCAGGATGTGCCGTTCGAGCACCTGGTGGAGGTGCTGAACCCGTCCCGGTCGCTGTCCCACCACCCGCTGTTCCAGACCGGACTGGTCGTACAGAACGCGCCGGGGGGCGACTTCGACCTGCCCGGCTTGAGGGCCACCGGGATGGCCGTGCCCACCGGGACCTCCCGGCTCGACCTGACCTTCGGCCTGGCGGAGCAGCACGAGTCCGACGGCGCGCCGGCCGGCCTGAGCGGTGCGGTCGAGTACAGCGCCGACCTGTTCGACCGTTCGACGGTGGAGACCCTCTTCGTCCGGTGGACCAGGCTGCTGGCCGCGGTCGCGGCCGCACCGGACCGGCCGATCGGCGGGGTCGACCTGCTGTCCGACGAGGAGCGCCGCGAGCTGCTGCCCGCCGCCGAGAGCGGGACTGCCGCCACGAGCCTGCCGGAGATGCTCGCGGCGCAGGTGGTGGCGACGCCGGATGCGGTCGCGCTTGTCTGTGGCGATGTCGAGTTGACGTACGGTCAGTTGAATGTTCGGGCGAATCGGTTGGCGCATGCGCTGATCGCTCGGGGTGTGGGTGCGGAGCAGATCGTGGCGGTGGCGTTGCCGCGGTCGCCGGAGTCGGTGGTGGCGGTCCTGGGCGTGCTGAAGGCCGGGGCCGCGTACCTTCCGGTGGATCTGTCGTATCCGCGGTCGCGGATCGCGTTCATGCTGGACGACGCTCGCCCGGCGGTGGTGATCGATGATCCGGCGATGGTGGCCGAGGAAGACTGGCCGGACACCGATCCGCAGATCGCGCTCGACGTCAGGCATCCGGCCTATGTGATCTACACGTCGGGCTCGACCGGCCGGCCCAAGGGCGTCGTGGTAAGCCACAACGGCGTGGCGGGCATGGTGGCGGCGCAGGTCGAGAGGCTCGGCGTGACGGCGGGCAGCCGGGTGCTCCAGTTCGCCTCGCCCAGCTTCGATGCATCGTTCTGGGACCTGTGCAGCGCCCTGCTCACCGGTGCCGCCCTCGTCCTGGCCCCGTCCGAGGCCCCGCTGGAGGCCCTGACGGACCGCCGGCTCGACGTCACCCATGTGACGCTGCCGCCCTCGGCCCTGGCGGCGCTGGACGGCGCCGACGTCACGGCCGCCACCCTGGTGGTGGCGGGTGAGGCCTGCCCGCCGGAGCTGGTGGCCCGGTGGGCGCCAGGGCGCCGGATGATCAACGCGTACGGTCCGACGGAGACGACGGTGTGCGCGACGATGAGCGACCCGCTGTCCCCGGGGTCGGGCGTGCCGCCGATCGGCAGACCGATCGCGGGTTTCCGGGCATACGTGCTGGACGAGCGGATGCGGATCGTGCCGCCGGGTGTGGTGGGGGAGTTGTATGTGGCGGGCGCCGGCCTGGCGCGCGGGTACCTGAACCGGGCGGGGCTGACGGCCGAACGGTTCGTGGCCTGCCCGTTCGGCACGGACGGCGAGCGCATGTACCGCACGGGCGACCTGGTGCGCCGGTGCGCCGACGGTGAGCTGGAATACGTAGGCCGCGCCGACGACCAGGTGAAGGTGCGCGGCTTCCGCATCGAGCTCGGCGAGATCGAGGCAGCCCTGGCCGAGCACCCCGCAGTCGCCCAGGCCGCCGTCCTCGCACAGGACGACCGGCTCGTCGGCTACGTCGTCCCGCGCCAGGCGGCGGTGCGGGACGGTGGCCTCGAAGCGGAACACGTGGGCGAGTGGCGGGACATCTACGATGCCCTGCCCATCGTTCCCGAGGAATCCGCCTTCGGTCAGAACTTCGTCGGCTGGAACAGCAGTTACGACGCGAGCCCGATTCCGATCGAGCAGATGCGGGAGTGGCGGGACGCCACCGTGGCGCGCGTCCTGGCCCTGCGCCCCCGCCGGGTGCTGGAGGTCGGCGTCGGCACCGGCCTTCTCCTCTCGCAGATCGCACCGCATTGCGAGGCCTACTGGGCGACCGACTTCTCCGCCACCGCGATCGACGCGCTGGCCGCCCAAGTGGCGCGGGAGGAGCGGCTGGCCGAGCGTGTGGTCCTGCAGACCCGCCCGGCGCACGACATCGACGGGCTGCCGGTCGGGCGGTTCGACACCATCGTGCTGAACTCGGTGGTGCAGTACTTCCCGTCCGCCGACTACCTCGCCGACGTGATCGACCGGCTGATGCGGTTGCTCACCCCCGGCGGCGTGCTCTTCGTCGGCGACATCCGCAACCTGCGGCTGCTGCGCCCGTTGGCCACGGCCGTCCAGCTCCACCGGGCCGCCGACGGCGCCGAGCTGCCTTCAGTGCGCCGTGCCGTGGAGCAGGCCCTGCTGGTGGAGAAGGAACTCCTGGTCGACCCGGACTTCTTCACCGTCCTGCGCGACCGGGGCACCGTCGGTGCCGTGGCCGTGGAGGTCAAACGCGGCCGGCACCACAACGAACTCACTCGCTACCGCTACGACGTCACGCTGCACAAGCAGCCGGCCGTCCCGACGGCATCGGCCGCGCCGCAGGAGCTGGCGTGGGGCCGAGAGATCGCCGACCTCAAGGAGGTGCGCGAGCTGCTCGCCCTGCGCAGCGCGGACCCGGTGCGCATCACCGGGGTGCCGAACCGGCGCGTCGCCCGCGAGGCAGCGCTGGCCCGGGCGGTGCAGAACGGGGACGGCACGCTCGCCGAACTGCTGGACCGGCTGCACGGCCCGGACAGCGGCGACTTGCCCGACCCGGAGGATTTCCGTGAGCTCGGCGACGAACTCGGCCGCCGGGTGGACGTCACCTGGTCGGTCGGCGCGCCCGACGCCCTGGACGTCGTCATCTCCGACGTGCCGGGAGACGCCCCCGTCGAGGCCTACCGGCCGCTACGGCCGTCCGGCACCGCGTTGTCCTCGCTCACCAACCGCCCGACCGGAAGCCGCGCCACGGGCGCCCTCGTCGGCGAACTCCGCGACCGGCTGCGCGACCGCCTGCCCGACTACCTCGTGCCGTCGGCCTTCGTCGTCCTGGACGCACTGCCGCTGACCGCCAGCGGCAAGGTCGACCGCCGCGCACTGCCCGCCCCCGACCTGGGGACGGCCGCGACCGGGCGGGCGCCGCGCACCCCGCAGGAGCAACTGCTCGCCGATCTCTTCGCCGACGTGCTCGGGCTGCCCAGGGTCGGCGTCGAGGACAGCTTCTTCGACCTCGGCGGGCATTCCCTGCTGGCGACCCGCCTGGCCTCCCGGGTCCGGGCGGCCTTCGGCGCGGAGCTGGAAGTTCGCACGCTCTTCGAGCACCCGACCGTGGCCGCCCTGGCGACCCGCCTCGACGGCTCGGTCACGGAGCGGCCCGCGCTGACCGCCCGTCCGCGCCCCGAGCGGATCCCACTGTCCTTCGCCCAGCAACGCCTGTGGTTCCTGCACCGCATGGACGGGCCGAGTGCCACCTACAACATGCCGCTCGCGCTGCGCCTGGACGGCGAACTGGACCGGGCGGCGCTGCATGCCGCGCTCGCCGACGTGATCGCCCGGCACGAGAGCCTGCGGACGGTCCTGCGCGAGGCGGACGGCGTGCCGTACCAGCTCGTGCTGAGCGCGGACGAGGCCCGCCCCGAGCTGCCGGTCATCGAGCTCGATGACGTACAGCTGTCCGGCCGGCTCGCGGAGGGGGCCGGGCGTGGCTTCGACCTGGCCGCCGAACCGCCGATCCGCGCGGAGCTCTACGCGTTTGCCCCCGACCGGCATGTGCTGCTGCTCGTGGTGCACCACATCGCGGCCGACGGCTGGTCGATGGGCCCGCTCTCCCGCGACCTGGCGACGGCATACGCATCCCGCTGCCGGGGCGAGGGACCGCAGTGGTCCCCGCTGCCCGTGCAGTACGCCGACTACACCCGGTGGCAACGCGATCTGCTTGGCGACGCCGCCGATCCGGACAGCCTGTTCGCCCGACAACTCGTCTATTGGAGCGAGGAGCTCACCGGGCTGCCGCAGCGGCTGCAACTGCCCGCAGACCGGCCCCGGCCTGCTGTGGCTTCGCAGCTGGGCGGCCGGCTCGCCGTCCGGCTGGACGCCGAACTGCACCAGGCATTGCGGGACCTGGGCACCTCGCGCGGCGCCAGCATGTTCATGGTGCTCCAGGCCGGACTCGCCGCGCTGCTCACCCGGCTCGGCGCCGGCACCGACATCCCGATCGGCAGTCCCATCGCCGGGCGCACCGACCAAGCCCTGGACGACCTCGTCGGGTTCATGGTCAACACTCTGGTGCTGCGCACCGACACGAGCGGCGACCCCGGCTTCGCCGAACTGCTCGGCCAGGTAAGGCAGAAGGCGCTGTCCGCGTACGCCCACCAGGACGTGCCGTTCGAGTACCTGGTCGAGGTGGTCAACCCGGCCCGATCCCTGTCGCACCACCCGCTGTTCCAGATCATGCTGGCTCTGCAGAACGCGCCATGGAGCGAGTTCACGCTGCCAGGGCTGTCGACCGGCTACCTGGAGGCACCGACCGGCACCGCGCGGGTCGACCTGACGTTCAGTCTGGCCGAGCAGTACCGACCGGATGGCAGCCTCGACGGCATGGTCGGTGCGGTGGAGTACGCCACCGATCTGTTCGATCCGGCCACCGTGGAGCTGCTGTTCGCCCGATGGGCGCGGTTGCTCCGCGCGGTGGTTGCCGACCCCGACCGGCCGATCAGCCGGATCGACATCATGTCCGGCGAGGAACGCCACCGGCTGCTGTCCGAGTTCAACGACACCGCCGCCGAGCTGCCCGAGGCCGCGCTGCCGGAGCTGTTTGCCCGTCAGGTACGAGCCACCCCGGACGCGGTGGCCGTCGTGGCGAGCGGCACCGAGCTGACCTATCGGGAGCTCGACCTGCGGGCCAATCGTCTCGCGCGGGCACTGATCCGCCAGGGCGTGGCGCCGGAGACACCGGTGGCGGTGATGCTGGAGCGCTCGGCGGACCTGGTCGTGGCGATCCTGGCGATCATCAAGGCGGGCGGCACCTACGTGCCCCTCGACTCGCGATTCCCGCAGTCCCGCATCGACCTGATCCTCCGGGAGGCCGGGGCCGCGCTGGTGCTCACCGAGGACGTGGTGGCCACACTGATCCGGTCCGAGTCCGATTCGTCCGACCCTGACGTCCCATGTGACCCTTGGCAGTTGGCGTACGTGATGTACACCTCCGGCTCGACCGGGCGACCGAAGGGCGTCGCCGTCACCCACCGCGACGTGGTGGCCCTCGCGCTGGCCCCCGACTGGCGCGGCGGCGGGCACGAGCGGGTGCTGCTGCACTCCCCGACCGCGTTCGACCTCTCGACGTACGAGCAGTGGGTGCCACTGCTCGGCGGCGGCCGGGTCGTGGTCGCACCGCCCGGCCGGCTCGACATCGACCTGCTGCACCAGGCGGTCAGCGAGAACCAGGTAACCGGACTGTGGCTGACGGCCGGCCTGTTCCGCCTGGTCGCAGAGGAGCGGCCGGGCCTGCTCGCGGGGGTCCGCGAGGTGTGGACCGGCGGTGACGTGGTCTCCCCGGCCGCCGTCGCCCGGGTGCTGGCAGCCTGCCCCGGTCTTGAGGTGGTCAACGGCTACGGGCCGACCGAGGCCACGACCTTGGCCACCTGCCATCCGGTCCGTACCCTCCCCGAGCACGCCGCGACCGTGCCGATCGGCCGGCCGATGGCGAACATGCGTGCCTACGTGCTCGACGCGGGGCTGCGGCCGGTGCCGCCGGGCGTGGTCGGTGAGCTGTACCTCGCGGGGGTGGGCGTGGCCCGGGGCTACGTCGGCCGGCCCGGCCTGACGGCACAGCGGTTCACCGCCGACCCGTACGGGCCGGCCGGGGGCCGGATGTACCGCACGGGCGACCTGGCGGCGTGGCTGGCCGACGGCACACTGGAGTTCGCCGGACGGGCCGACCACCAGGTCAAGCTGCGCGGCTTCAGGATCGAGCCCGGCGAGGTCGAGGCGGTGCTCGCGAATTGCCCGGGCGTCGCCCAGGCAGCCGTCGTCGCCCGGGAGGACCAGCCGGGCGACAAGCGGCTCGTCGCCTACGTGGTGCCCGCTTCCGAGGGTGCGCCCGAGGCGGGTGAGCTGTCCGACCGGCTGCGCCGCGAACTGCCCGAGTACATGGTGCCGTCGGCGTTCGTCAGCCTGGACATGCTGCCGTTGACCGCCAACGGCAAACTGGACCGGGCCGCCCTGCCGGCCCCCGAGTACGGGGCGCCGGGCACCGGGCGCGGCCCGCGGACGCCGCAGGAGGAGCTGCTGTGCGACCTGTTCGCCGAGGTCCTCGGCCGGGAGCAGGTGCGCATCGACGACAGCTTCTTCGACCTGGGCGGTCACTCGCTGCTGGCCGCCCGCCTGGTCTCCCGCGTCCGCGAGACCCTCGGCGTCGAGGTGGGCCTGCGCACCCTCTTTGAAGCGCCGACCGTGGCCGGGCTCACGGAACGCCTGGTCATGAACGATCCCGGCGAAGCGTTGGACGTGGTGCTGCCGCTCCGCACGACCGGGAGCCGGACACCGCTGTTCTGCATCCACCCCGGCGGCGGCATCAGCTGGTCGTACAGCGGGCTGCTGAACCACATCGGTCCCGAGTACCCGGTCTACGCGATCCAGGCGCGCGGACTCGGCCGCCCCGAACCCCGGCCGACGTCCTTCGAGGAGATGGCGGCCGACTACGCCGACCAGATCCAGAAGATCCAGCCCGAGGGCCCGTACCTGCTGCTCGGCTGGTCTGCCGGTGGGCTGATCGCCCAGGCGATCGCCTGCGAGCTTCAGGCCCGTGGCGAGCGGACCGCGCTGCTGGCGATCCTCGACGCCTACCCGGTGAAGGACGTGCAGTTCGAGGAGC
The DNA here is from genome assembly GCF_042801895.1 of Streptomyces sp. NPDC057543. Lineage (NCBI taxonomy): Bacteria > Bacillati > Actinomycetota > Actinomycetes > Kitasatosporales > Streptomycetaceae > Streptomyces > Streptomyces sp. NPDC057543. The sequence goes on from NZ_JBHVFF010000089.1 coordinate 26,566, forward strand.
TGCCCGTGCCCACCGAGCGGGACGTGCTCGTCGGGGTGCTCGACTGCGACCTGGACGAGCTGGGCGACCGGCCGCTGACCTACGGCGAGGTCGCCGAGATCCTGAGCCGGCGGGGCAGCGCACTGGCCGGCCTGACGGAGCAGCAGATCGAGGTCATCGTCCACATCATGATCAACAACGCCAAGCTGGCGGTCGACTTCGTCCCCGGAAGGTTCGACGGAGACCTGCTGCTCTTCAATTCCACGATCGACCGGGGCGCCGACAACGCCGGGCCCGGGACCTGGCGCCCGTACATCGCCGGCCGGATCGAATCGCACGAGATCACCACCCGGCACGACCGGATGACCCAAGCCGGCTCGCTGGCCCAGATCGGCCCGATCCTGGCCGCCAAGCTCGCCGAGGCCACCGGTGACACCCCAACCCGAAACCAGGAGGACTGATTCCCATGACCAACCCCTTCGAGAACCAGGACGGCACCTTCCTTGTGCTCGTCAACCAGGAGAACCAGCACTCGCTGTGGCCTCAGTTCGCGGACGTCCCCGCCGGCTGGACCGTCGCCCACGGCCCCGACACCCACGCCGCCTGCCTGGAGTACGTCGAGCAGACCTGGACCGACATGCGGCCCAAGAGCCTCGTCGACGCCATGGATGCCCAGCGGTAGCGCGGCCGACATGACCTCCACCGATACCCTGGACGAGGCC
>NZ_JBHVFF010000090.1:0-27074 GCF_042801895.1 Streptomyces sp. NPDC057543
CGCACATGTGCCAGCACAAGACTCCCTGCCCCAGCGCGGGCGCGTCGGATCGCGAGGCGGCCAGAACCGTGGCACGAGACGACGTCTTGGGCTGGTCCCGCCTTTGCAACGGCGTGTTTCTTTTTGACGACACTGGTGAATTGCTGCCCGACGGCGAGATCATTTCGCCGCACCGCCCCGCCACAGTGGCAGGAGCAGCCGCATGAGCAGGGTGAGCCGCCTCGTCCCGTACATCACAGCGCGCGAAGGCGAGGAACCCGAATCGGTCCTGGCGCTGCGCGCGACTTTCGACGGTGCCGGCCGGTCAGCGCTGGGCTACTGGGACGAGAGCCAAGAGGACCGCGATCCGCGGGGTGTCCTGTGGGGCCGGTGCTCGCAGCTGATCGGCCGGGACGGGATGCCGTCCGGGCCGCCGCGGCGGCGGCTGATCCACCCCGCCAGGCAGCGCGAGACGATGACACGGCTCCACTGCCAAATCTGCGCAGGCCCTACCAGAACACCTCAGGGACACCCGTTCCTGGAGCCCGCTACCAAAGGCCGTCCGCAGCCTGGGGACATCCTCCGCACCGCGCAGCCCCCGGTCTGCCTGGCGCACCTTCGCGTCGCAGTTGAGCAGTGTCCACGTCTCCAGGAGGGCTACACCGCCCTGATGGTGCGCAGCGCCCCCCTCTACGGGGTCATCGGCACGCCCTACCAGTGGACGGCCCAGGGGGTCAAGGAACTGCCCGGGACCGACACACCCATGCCCTACCGAACGTCAGAGCTGCGGTGGTTCCTGGCCTCACAGCTCGTCCGCTGCTTGCAGGACTTCACGGTCGTCGACCTGGACGACCTCACGACGCTCGACTTAATTGCCTGAACGATCCTGGAGGGGCCAATGTCCCGTCGCGCACGTCAAGCGGCAGTCTTCCTGACTGCCATCGCGTTCATCATCACCGCCGCAGAGTGGGCGCCCCGCCGCTCCGGCTGACGCCGGACTCATCCAGGCGCTGGAACGCCTCCCGCACGGGTCGCTCGGCGTGGTGGTGTCCGGCGGCAACGTGGACTGGCATATCTATCAGAGCCTGTTGAACTCCTCGATGGTAAGGACAGACCCCTATGACGCACGGCCTGCCGTTCCCGTGCTGCGCTGACTCGTCCCACAGCCCGGGAGTCGTGCACCGCCCGGTTCCCGCGTTCGCTCAGTACGCCAGCCCGAACTTGATCGAGGCCATCGCCTACCGCGGCCACAACCCGGCCGACGACCCGGCCTGGGCGAAGACCGGCGCACCCACCCAACAGGAGTACGGACATTGGTCCCGCCACCTGTGCGGCATGGTGTGCCTCCAGATGGCCCTTGTGCACCGCGACGGGACGGCTCCGGCGCTGTGGAGCTTGCGGGACGGTGCCGTGGGAGCGGGTGCGTACCAGGTGGAAGGGGAGGAGATCCGCGGGCTGATCTACCGGCCATTCGCCGAGTACGCCGCACAGGTGCACGGGATGAGTGCCGTAGTGCACCGGCAGCTGTCCCTGGACGACCTGCGGACAGTCTGCGACACCGGCCGCATGGTCATGGTCAGTGTGTCGAAAGGCATCCGGACACCCGAGGTGGAGCCAGAGCGACGCGGCGGGCACCTCGTCCTCGTCGTCGGCGTCACTGAGGCAGGCGATGTCCACTTCAACAACCCCTCCGGTCACACCCAACGCACCCGGAAAGCCGTTCTCCCTCTCGGAGACTTCGAGCGCTTCTTCGGCGGACGCGGCGTCAGCCTTGACCTGCGGCCACTGAGCCTCAGCACACCACTGATGGGAAACGCCATGGCCGAGTCGACGCCAGGCGTACCGCCAGGAAAGTAGGTCCGCGGCTCCGAGCCGCAAGAGTCTACGAGGCGACAAGCCCGCACCACCCTGAGGAGCATCCCCATGACAGGCGTCCTGACGACCGACCACCCGGCCTGGATCGAGACCGAGAGCGGCCGCCTTGCGCGGGCCGTTTGCATGGCCACGGGCATCTGGACCCTGTCATGGGACCGCGACGGCCTGCACATGCAGTGTGTGGCCGGCACCGAGGACGTCAAACCGCACGTCACCACCACCGACCCCGCCTGCCTGCCCGACACGGTCCCCGCCACCCTGAAGACCGGGCTGCGCGGCCTCGGCCCGACGCAGCGTCTGGTCAACCCGTGGCTGTGGGACGCGATCACCACGGCGATCCTGCGTCAGGTCGTGCGAGCCGGGCAGGCACGCAAGCTCTACCGGGCCTGGTGCAAGGAGTACGGAACCACTGTCGACAGCCCCTTCGGTGAGCTTGCCGTCGCTCCCACGCCCATGCAGGTGCTGGCGCTGGACGATGAACAGTTCGCAGCCGTCGGAGCGAAGTTCCACCGCATCGTGTTGCTGGCCGCCGCCGAACACTACGAGCTGCACGCCGTCGACTGGCTCTGTATGGACGCCCACGAACTGGCAGCCGCCCTGACGAGCGTGCCCCGCATCGGCCCGTGGACTGCTGCGGCAGCCGCAGCCGACGTCACCGGCGACTTCAGCGTCTACCCGCACGACGACCTCGCCGTGCGTACCTGGGCCGCGCAGATCGCGCCCGCCCACCCCTGGCCGGACAAGAAGGACAAGGCGTTCGGCCCTATGTGGACCGGCATGGCCGGTCCCGACCGCACTGCTCTGCACACCCTGACCCTCTCCACCCTCACCTGGGGCTCCCATGCCCGCTGACCTGGAGGATCGATGCAGCAGTTACCTCTCATCTCGGGCGCTGACCCGACGCACGCACTTCCCTCTGGTGGGGCGTATGACGTCACCGCCCTACACAATTTCGCGGCGCTCCGCGGGCAGCTCCGTGTGTCCTTCACCCCGCAGTGCAACGCGCTGTGCTGGTTCTGCCACAACGAGGGCGATGTGCCGCCGCCCGAAACGCACCGAGACCGCAGCCACAAGCCGCGCGAGCGGCAGTTCGACTCTGACGCGTTCCTGCGCACCATCACTAGCCTCATGGAGGCAGGGCTCAAGCGGGTGTACTTCACCGGCGGGGAGCCGCTCGTGTCCCGCTGGGCGCGTCCGGTCCTGACGCAACTCCCCCCGAGCACGCCGGACTCCACGTACACGCTCATCACCAACGGCCTTTTGGTCCGCCGGAATCAGGAGTGGCTCGCGCAGACGCCGCTCGACAAGATCAAAGTGAGTCTGCACTACTTTTCCGACGAGTCGCTGATGGAGATCGCCCGCGTCCCGCAGGGCATCGGAGCGATCCTCGACGGCATCGAGGCCGCCCGGGAAGTGGTCCCCCATGTCGAGTTGAACACGCTTCTGCAGCGCCAGAACGAACACGAAATCGAGGCCATCCTCGACTACGCCCTGGAACGACGCCTGCCTGTCCAACTCATCGAACTCGTCGATACCGACTACAACGAGTCCGGTTCCTCAGCAGCGGTATCAGCCGAGGGCGCGATCCGCTACCTCCGCAACCTCACCAGCGACGAACACACCGAGATAGCCGGCGTGGGGCAAGGACGCCGCGTGTTCCGTGTCGACGGCGTCGAGATCGACGTCATCCACCGCGACCTCGGCAGGCACCACGTCGGCCAGTGCGGCACCTGCCCCGTGCGACCCAAGTGCGTTGAAGGGTTCTGGGCCCTACGTATCGATCAAGAACGTACTGACCACGGTGATGAACCGCTATCAGCTGCGCAATCGGACCCACGCCGTCGCGTTCGCGATGCGTCGAGGCTTGATCTGACCAACGGATACGTCAAGGCCCGCCACTGACCAGCTGTCCGTGCCGGCCCGCACGGTTCAGATATGCCAACCCCTCCCCGGCCTGACGGCCAGGTGACCCCTGCCCTCGACGACGTCAACGCCCGGATCCGCGACCTCATGGACCAGCCCGCCACCCCGCACCGCGCAGAGGAGTACCAGCATCTCCTCACCTCGTGGGCCGAACTCGTACGGGGCGACGCCGACCAGCAACTGCGGGAGATCGCAGCCGAAGCGCTCAAGGAGGTGTACTTCCAGGACGGCGGCCGCCGCGCCGGATCCCTGGAGGAAGTCCGCTTCACGGACATCGAGCACCTCGAGTTCGACCTGTAGCAGCCGTACCCCGAACAGCCCGCGACCCCCAATGCAAGTCGACACGGAACTCATTGAGTTCACGCAGGGCCGCATCCAGGCCGTCCCGATCGGGCACACTGGGGGCGACGGTTACGTCGCACTTCGTTGGTGTCACAACCCGAGGATGACGACGTAGCCGTCGCCCTGTCCGGCGTTTTCCCATGTGGGGGACTCGAACGCCACCTTGGGCGAGCCCACAGGTTTTATCTCAAGCTTAGTTCGGCTGCTTGAGCGGTGGCAGACCGGCACACAGGGCGGTCGGGAACTCGGGCTCGAGGCGGTGCACGTCGGCGCAGCCGCCCTTCGTGCTGCGGGCGATCGGTTTCCAGCCCGACGTCTGCGCCCGGAAGAACCAGCGGGCCCCGATGCTCGCCCCGCAGCCGGGACCCTCGCCCTTGGCGCAGACGGGGCCCATGCGCGAGGAGACGCTGAACACCAGCCACTTCCCGTCGCAGTGCTCCTCGCCACGCGAGGTGTGCTTCGGCACGTCGAGGGCCATCACCGCCTGCTCGTAGGAGGCCGCAGTGCAACCGGTGGGCGCGGGGTGGCAGCCGAGTTCGCCGCACAGGCGCAGGTCGGGCAGGTCGGCGCCGTCGGCGGTGAAGGCCGTGTGGGTATCCATGGCGAGTTCGCGGTGGCCGAGCGGGGACGGCAGCCGTACCCGCGCTGTGGCCGTCGCCGTCTTGCGGCAATCGTCGCGCGGGGGGCCGCCCGTCAGAGCGGAGAACGTGACCTGCACCCACACTGTGCGGTCCGAGGTGTCGATGACGACCGCCTTCACGTCGCGCGCGCACGTCTTCCCGTCACCGGGCACCTCGGCATCGACGCTGAGTGTGCGGTGGTCGGCGGCAAGCCGGGCGGCGGTCACCCTGACCGGCGCGTACGTCTGCCAGCGTGGCGACTCCGACACGGCCGGCGCTCCCCTGACTCCGGCTCCCGCACCGCCGGACCCGGCCCGCAACGTCCCGCAGGCACCGAGCAACAGCACGCCGACAGCGCTCAGCAGAACGACCGCGATCATTGATCTTGTACGTGACATCTGTTCCAGGCCCCCCCCGAGCGTTCACGTTCCCCGGGTGACTATAGGGCGACACGCGGTCGTGGCGCCGCGGCGGACCGGGGCGAGCACGTCTTCGCCCGCATGAAAACCTGGACGATCCTCCGCGACCGCCGCCTCGAAGGAGACGGATTCAACCACGCCCTGCTCGGCATCGCACACCTGCACAACCTCGCCCTCGCCGGATGGACCGGGACACTGCAGGAGGGACGGCACTTCAGCGGTCTGTCCGCCCGTGAGATCGACGTGCTCCGCCTCGTCGCCGAAGGACACAACACCGAAGCCATCGCATCGAAGCTCTCCTATTCCGAACGCACGATCAAGAACGTACTGACCACGGTGATGAACCGCTATCAGCTGCGCAATCGGAGCCACGCCGTCGCGTTCGCGATGCGTCGAGGCTTGATCTGACCAACGGATACGTCAAGGCCCGCCACTGACCAGCTGTCCGTGCCGGCCCGTACGGTTCAGATATGCCAACCCCTCCCCGGCCTGACGGCCAGGTGACCCCTGCCCTCGTCGAAGTCAATGCCCGAATCCGCGACCTTATGGACCAGCCCGCCACCCCGCACCGCGCAGAGGAGTACCAGCATCTCCTCACCTCGTGGGCCGAACTCGTACGGGGCGACGTCGACCAGACGGCATAACGTGCGACGTCCCCGCTCAGGGGTTTGAGCGGGGGCGTCAGGTCCAGTCGACAGCAAGCAGCCAGCAGCCATACGGAAAAGGACACAATCACCGTAGAGGCGGGCACGGACATCGGCCGTGCCCGGGTCGGCGGACCGGCGCCCGCTGGTCACTCGCCGGAGCCGAAGCCGTCCTGAAACTGCGAGCCCTGACCAGCAACGGCGACTTCGACCCCTACTACGCCTGGCACCTCAAACAGGAAACCCGTCGTGTCCACCAAGCCCGCTACCAGGACAGACTCCGCCTCGCAGCCCCTCGCGCGTCGGCTCACTCTCGGACTCAACATCAAGCAGCCTAGCGATCTTGAACGTTCGTCGTCCAAGAGGCCGTCACCCAAGCTGAACAGCTACATCTGGGCTCTGGCGTACCGCAGTGCGATCTCCTGGAAGACCTGGGCCTGCGTCGGGTAGCAGTGAACCGTTTCGGCCAGCACCTCCAGCGGCACCTGGTTCATGATTGCCAGCGTAAGCTCGGTGATCATCTCACCGGCGTGCGCCGCCACAAGCGTCGCTCCTGCGATCTCGCTGCTGCCGCTGCGCGTGTATATCGCCCCGAATCCCTCCTCCTCGCCGTCGATGAACGCCCGCGCCACCTTGTCCAGGTCGAGCCGGTAAGCGTCGATGGCGACACCTTCGTTGCGGGCTCGGCGCGGAGTTAGGCCCACCTCGGCCACCTCGGGATCGGTGTAGGTGCAGTGGGGAATGACGAGCTCTCGTGCCGGGCGATGCGCTCCGTCCAGCGCGTTCGCGATACAGAGCCGCGCTGTCGCATTGGCCGCGTGCGTGAACTTCTGCGGGAAGGTTGCATCGCCAATGGCATAGATGTCGGGGTTGCTGGTGCACAGGTATTCATCTACCTCCACGCCATCCCCGTCGGCGTGCACCCCTGCCGCGCCCAGGCCCAGGTGCTCCACGTGCGCCTTGCGGCCGGTGCCGAACAGCAGCGCGTCATAGGGCAACTCGCGCGTCTCGCCGGTGCCCTGCGCCAGCAAACGGCCGGCGCCCGCCCGTACTGCCTTGAGCCCCAGATGGAGCCTTAGCCCCTCCTGCTCGAACCGGCGACGGATCAGCTCACTGACCTCCTGCTCATCATTGGGCAGCAGGGTCCTGGAGTGGCTGACCAGGTCCACCTCGCTGCCGAGACGCCGGAAGGCCTGGGCCAGCTCGCATCCCATCGGACCGCTGCCGATGACGACCAGCCTGGCTGGCAGCTCGGTCAGTGAGAAGACGGTCTCGTTGGTCAGGTACTCGCCTGTCCGCAGTCCCTCGATGGGGGGCACCACGGGGTTCGATCCGGTGGCGATCACGGCCGTCCGAAATCGCAGTAGCCTGCCCTCGACCTCCATGGCATTCGGCGCGGTGAAGCGCGTGTGCCCGAGGTAGACCTCCGCCCCCGCTTGCTCGGCCACCTCGACCGCATCGCCTGCGCTGCTGAGGGAACGCATCTTGCGGACCCGATCCATGACCGAGCCGAAATCAGTTTGGGGTGGGGCGTCGAGCCGAAAGCCGAACTCGGCCCCGCGGCTCGCATCGTGCACCGCGCGTGCGCAGCGAATCAGCGCTTTGCTCGGCGTGCAGCCGAAGTTGACACAGGTGCCCCCGGTCAGTCGCTGCTCGGTCATAGCGACGCGGTGCCCGCCTGCGGCAGCAGTTATGGCGGCGGTGAGGCCGCCCGGTCCGCCGCCGAGCACCACCAGGTCGTAGTCACCACCTTCGCGGTTGACCCAGTCAGGTGGGTGCCCCTGGCGGATCGTCCGCTGGTTGTGAACGTCATCGGGGTAGAGCTCGATAGTCGTCATGGCGCACCCTTCGTGGGCCAGGTTGGACGAGTTCCCGAGCGATCACGGGCGCACAGGTCCAAAATGTCGACCACATGGTGCAAATTACCGTGATATGGGCATTTTCGCCACGTGGCGGTGATCGTCGACGCCACGCTGAAGAGTGGGTCCGTCGCCGAGAGCTGCCGTGGCGCACACGTGTCAGGCGGGCTGTCGCACCGCCGTCCCACGACGATTGTCGATCAGGTTCCGCCAGAGTGCATCCGCACCGCGGCGTGCGATATCGCTTGCCGAGCCTTCGACGTGCGCGTGCAAGGCCCACCCGAGCACGGTAATGTGGTAATTCGCGGTATTGGAGCCCGCGTTCCCCACGCCGAGCAGCCTGGCGAGCGCTTCGCTGTCGGCGATGTCGGGGCGGTCCAGGAACACCGGTAATGGGTGGTGGCCGTAGGTTTTCTTCCAGGTCGCTGCCGCGTTCTGTTGGAGTGGTCGATGGTGATCGTGTCATCGACATCAATGTGCAGCCACCCACCCGCGGCGGGTGCGGCACCGGCCGCCCACGCCAGTGCCCGCGCGGCCGCGGCGACCAGATCGGCGAACACCGCCCGGCTCGTACGCCCGCGGACCCTTGTACGTGTCCGCGAGCACGGCTGCGACCTGCACCGAAAGTGTGGTCAGGTCGGCGAGTTCGCGCACCATGCCCATTCCGGCATGCGACAGGACACCCAGGCCGTCAGCAGAGATTCGTACCCAGCCTGGCGTGTGGAACCCTTCAGAAATCCCATTGTGTCTTGCAGGACAGACACTTTCGCATTTCGCACGCACTCATCGGCGGACTTTCGCGAAAAATCCAGGCTTGACTGACGCCATACAGACAAGGAGCGAACGCATGGAACGGGAAATCATCCGGGTCGAACCCATCGACAGCAATTTCGAGAAGTGGGGCGCGCCGGTGTCGACCTGTACCCGGGCCGGCAACATGGTGTTCATCTCGGGCATGCCGCCTTTCGACCCCGACACCGGGGAACTCGTCCCGAACGCGCCGTTCGAACGCCAGGTCGAGCTCATCCTCACCCAGATTAAGAAGGCGCTCGAGGCCGCCGGCTCGGACCTCGACCATGTGCTGAAATGCAACGCAATGTGCATCTCGGCCGACCACTTCAATGCTTTCAACGAGGTCTACAAGCGCTTTTTTCCGAACAACCCGCCTGCCCGCATCTTCTTCTGCGTGCCGGAGTGGACGGGCCCCTTCGACATCGAGGTCGACTGCATCGCCGTCACGAAGGACTGAGGGCTGGGACGACATGACCGCGCCACGCGCGGTGACGATCACGACCCGGACGATGCAGGCCCTGGTCGCCGTCAACGCCGCCGCGGTGCAGGCGGGCCGGCCCGACGCCCCCTCGCCATGGACAGCACGCCGAGCCTGGTGCCCTGACCTACCAGATCGCCGCCGCGCTCTACCAGCAACCGGCAGGTCGCCACCACCCATCTGCAGCGCATGCTCGCCCCACACATACACAGCACCGGACCAGGAAGCTGCGCGAGCAGGGCCTGGCCCCCGCCACCGAGAGCTGGGTCGCCGCCCAAGCCCGCAGTGTGCTGGCCGGCGACGAGCGAACAACAGGTCATCGCCGACACACACCGGAGCGCGATAGCTGTCACCTGACCTCGGCGCGGGCGGCCTGATGGGCAGCCGCCCGCCCCCCGAGCCGTGGGGCGGGCGGTGCGTCAAGAGGTTGCGGCCGGAGGCGGCGTGTTCGGTGGCGGGGGCGACTCGCTCTCGTCCGGACACAGCCGGGCCAGCCGATGATTCGCCAAGTCGACTGCATCCCGGAGACTGCCGCCGCTGTTGGGGTACAGCTCGTGTTCAACTCGGCTCAGTCGCGCCTCGATCCCGCTCACGCGCTCCATGACCCCAGGCCGGCCCGGCACCCCGGGGCGCTCCTCCTCGCCGGACCAGTCGTCCATGAACTCCGCGACGCGGCCGCCCAGGTGGAGCGCACCGCGCGAGATGCGCCACAGGACGGTCACCACAGCGGTGAGGACGGACAGCGCCCCGCCCCACACCAGCACCGTGTCCACGGCCGGGATGCCGGTCGCTTCCATACTCACCCCCCGGCGCCCGGGGCGTCGTCACGCGGGGTGTGCCTCGCCTGGTACCCGGCCAGCCCCGTGAGCCCGGCCGGTACGAGCGCCAGGAGCGGCGCCTGAAGCCAGGACGGGAGCGGGCCGAGGAGGCTGGAGTCCGCGGCCACGGAGTTCAGTACGGCAATCGCGATGCCGACCAGGAACGTCGCGGCGGGGGCGACATGTCCTTGACCTTCGACCCGCGCTTGACCTTCGTCTTCAGCATCTTGTTGACCCACGCACCGATCGTGGCCTTGCTGAAGTGCTCGGCGGAGCGGATGTCGCAGTTGCCGAAGGTCGGGAACATGTACATCTCCAGCGCACGGATGCGCTGTTGCTTGTAGCGCTTGCTCGCGGTGCGGTTCTCGACGGACTCAACGGCCCAGCGGTCGAAGCGGTATCGCAGCTCGTCGGCAGCCGTCGGGGCGATGTAGCCCTTGCCCTTCACCCAGCCGGGAGGCCAGTGCTGCCCGGCCTCGTCAACGGCGTCCCTGAAGACCTTGGCCGAGTCCTCGTCATCGAAGCGCTCGGTCTGCTGCTCACCGGTCCTCACACCGCCTTCGCGCCACCTCACCTGGTAGCTGGAGACCTCCCCAGCCCTGTTCCTACGCGCAACAAGGTTCGCCCTGTTCCTACGCGCAACAAGGTTCGCCATGTGCGGAGATTAGCGGCTCGTGCTCCCACGGTGCTCCCATTACCCCATCTGAACCAGCCAAGATCCGACCATCGCCACAGGTCAGGGTGCAGATACGCAGAAACGGCCGGAGCCCCCGCACAGTGGGCTCCGGCCGTCTCTCTGCCGCCTGCTGTCGTGCTGTCCAGGCGGATCACAGGCGACGTAGGTGGATCGGTTCGATCCTGTTCGTGGACTACAGGGCGAGGCCGGTCAGGACCAGCACGCGCTCGTAGGTGTAGTCGTCCATGGCGTAACGGACGCCCTCGCGGCCGACGCCGGACTGCTTGGCGCCGCCGTACGGCATCTGGTCCGCGCGGTAGGAGGGGACGTCGCCGATGATCACGCCGCCGACCTCGAGGGCGCGGTGGGCGCGGAAGGCGGTCTGCAGGTCGTGCGTGAACACGCCTGCCTGCAGGCCGTACTTGGAGGAGTTGACCGCTGCGAACGCCTCGGCCTCGCCGTCCACCCTCTGCACGGACAGCACCGGTCCGAAGACCTCCTCGCAGGAGAGGGTGACGTTGTCCGGGAGCTCGGCGAGCACGGTCGGGGCGTACGTGGCACCGTCCCGCTTGCCGCCGGTGAGCAGCTGGGCGCCGGCCTGCACGGCCTCGTCCACCCAGGACTCGACGCGCTTGGCGGCGTCCTCACTGACCAGCGGGCCGACGTCGGTGGCGGCGTCGGACGGGTCACCGGTGACCTGGGCCTCGACGGCCGCGACGATCTTCGGGAGGAGCCGGTCGTAGACCTGGGCGTCCGCGATGACGCGCTGCACCGAGATGCAGGACTGGCCGCCCTGGTAGTTGGAGAAGGTGGCGATACGGGTCGCGGCCCAGTCCAGGTCCTCGTCGGAGGCGTAGTCGCCGAGCACGACCGCGGCGCCGTTGCCGCCGAGCTCCAGGGTGCAGTGCTTGCGCGGCACCGACTCCATGATCGAGTAGCCGACGGGGCCGGAACCGGTGAAGGAGATCACCGGCAGGCGCTCGTCCTGGACCAGGGCGGGCATCCGGTCGTTGGGGACCGTCAGCACGGACCACGAACCGGCCGGCAGGTCGGTCTCGGCCAGCAGCTCGCCCAGGATCAGCGAGGAGATCGGAGTGGCCGGGGCGGGCTTCAGGATGATCGGGGCACCGACGGCGATGGCCGGGGCGACCTTGTGGGCGCTCAGGTTCAGCGGGAAGTTGAACGGTGCGATGCCGAGGACCGTGCCGCGCGGGAAGCGCCGGGTCAGGCCGAGGCGGCCGGTGCCACCGGCGTCGGTGTCGAGGCGCTGCGCGTCACCGCCGTTGAAGCGGCGGGCCTCCTCGGAGGCGAACCGGAACACGGAGACGGCGCGGCCGACCTCACCGCGGGCCCACTTGATCGGCTTGCCGTTCTCGGCGGAGATCAGCTGGGCAATCTCCTCGGTGCGCTCCACCAGGCGCCGTACGACGTGGTCGAGTGCGGCGGCCCGGACGTGCGCCGGGGTCGCGGCGAACTCCTCGCGCACGGCGTGCGCGGCCGCGACGGCCTCCTCGATCTGGGCGTCGGTCGGCACGCTGACGGTGCCGACGAGACGGCCGTCCCAGGGGTTGGTGACGTCGAAGCTGTCCTCGCCGGTGGCCTGGCGGCCGGCGAGCCAGAAGGCGTGGGTGGAAGTCATGGAGGTTCCGGCCCTTCGGAGACGTGGGGTGTGTTGCCCCCACCGTAGGGCCGTGCGGCCGCCCTGGCGTTTGTCCGGCATGGAGCAGTGCGCGGCGGGGGTGCGCCGGTTTGTCGGATGCGCGTACGTCCACGGGGACACCGGGCCCATCCGTCGGCGCGAGGGCTACATCTGCGGCACCTGCGTCTGAGGCACCAACGGGGAGCTCGTGGCCTTCAGTGCCAGCCACAGCTCCATCCGGACGTCCGGATCGTCCAGGGAGCGGCCCAGGATCTCCTCGACCCGGCGCATCCGGTAGCGCAGGGTGTGGCGGTGCACGCCCAGGTCGGCCGCGGCCGCGTCCCACTGGCCGTGGTGGGCGAGCCAGGCCCGCAGGGAGGCGACCAGGTCACCGCGGCCCTTGGCGTCGTGCTCGTGCAGGGCGCGGAGCATTCCGTCGGCGAAGGCCCGTACGGCGTCGTCCGCGAGGAGCGGCAGCACCGAGCCGGTCGCCAGCTCCTCGTGCTCGACCAGCGCCCTGCCCCGGCGGCGGGCCACCGACAGGGCCTGTTCCGCCTGCTTGTACGCGGCGGAGACGGCAATGGGGCCCGCCGGCGCGGAGAGGCCAACGACCACCTTGCCCTGGCCCTCCTCCGGCGCCGGTTCGCGCGACGGCCGTGCCGCATGAGCCTCCTGGGCCTCCTGCGCCTCCGCGAACGCCGTGCAGGCGGCGACCGCGGCTCCGCCGTCCGCGGCCAGCACGACGAGCCGTTCGCCCTCGGGCACGGCCAGCAGCGCCTCGCCGGTCCGGAAGGCCGCCGCGTCCATCGCCTCGCCCAGCGCCGCCGGTGTCGCGGGCCCGGACGCTTCCGCGATGAGCAGCCTGAACGGGGCGTCGAGCAGCCCCCCGTACAGATCCCCGGCGACGGCCCGCGCGTGGTCCGGCTGGCCGGCCAGCAGCATGCGCAGCACCGCCGCGCCCAGCCGCTGTTCGGCGCTCTGGAGGGACCGGGAGCGGGCGGTGGTCAGGGTCAGCAGGGCGACCGCGGAGTGCACGGCGTACCGCTCGGCGGTGCCGAGTGCCGCCCCCGTGCCGACGGCCAGGGCGCCCCGGACCCGGCGGCCGGTGCCGAGGGACTGGAGCTCCACCCGGTCGTCGGTGCCGCCGACGACCACGCTGGCCGGGGCGGGGCGGTCCCGCAGCCGTTCCACATCGGGGGTGAGCCGGGCGGCCCGGCGGGCGGCCCACTCGGGGGCGGCGGCGACCACCGCGCCGGAGGCGTCGTACAGCGCGGCCCAGCCGTCGACATGGGCCGCGAGCCGGCCCAGGAGCTCGCCGGGGCCGTCGCCCGCGAGCGCGGCCTTTGTCAGCTCCCGCTGGGCCTCGAACCCCGCCGTCACGGCCCGGTACTGATCGGCGGCTATCGCCGACGACACCGCCTTGGCGATGGCGAGGAACGGGGTGCGGCGCGGCACTTCGAGGAGCGGCAGACCCGTCTCCTCCGCGGCGTCGATCAGGGCCTGCGGTACGTCGTCGTAGTTGACGCCGACGGCGAAGCCCAGACCGACGACTCCGGCCCCGGCCAGCCGTCGCACGTACCGCCGCATCGCCTCGGGGTTCTCGGCGTCGAGGTTGGTGGCGGTGACGAGCAGGAACTCACCGCCTTCCATGTACGGCACGGGGTCGGTCAGCTCACTGGCGTGTGCCCAGCGCACGGGCGCGTCGAGCCGGTCCGCCCCCGCACGCACCGTGAGTTTGAGCGCCGAATTCTGGATGAGCGAGGCGAGAGTGGGGGGCATGGCGACCGCGGTACCTCAGGGAGTCGATGAGGGAATCGATCAGCATCGATTTTTGCCGTCCCGTATGAACGGCTCCCCTCGATTCTGCCAGGGCGGCAGGGTTTGCCGTAACCGCTCCCGCGCCGCTCGCCCCCCCGTACCGCTCAGCTGTTCAGGTCCACCAGGAGCGGCGGTGCGTGCTCGCCCTTGACGGTGGTCAGGGAGAGCACCGCGTGCCCGGCAGGCACCCGGTGGGCCAGTTCGGAGGCCGACCACCGCTCGCGCTCCACCTGGCGCACGGTCACCGCGTCCGTGGTGACCGCCTTTCCGGTGACCAGTTTGCGCAGGGCGTGCACGGCCCGGGTGAGCGGCTGGTCGGCGAAGACCGTGTGCTTGGCGACCTCGGTGGTCTCCACCCATTCCGTGCCCCACGCCTGTGCGAAGAGCCGCCCGTCCCAGGTCGTGACGCCGGAGAACGTCATGTGGCAGCCGACCGAGCCGAGCAGCGCCGTGTGCAGGCTCTCCGGTACGTCGTCCAGCCCGCGCAGGGTGAGCAGGACACCGGCGTTGCAGTTCCGCAGCCGCTGCACGGCCCGTACGGACTCGGCGGTGACGACGTGCGTGGCGTCGTCCAGGGCGAGGAAGGCGAACAGCGAGCGGTCCGTACGGGCGGCCGCCCCGGAGGTGAACTGGGCGAGCACCAGCCGGGCGATCAGGCGCGCGGCCTCGGGGTGGGCGCGTTCCGGCAGGTCGATGCGGACCCGCAGCGGGTGTTCGAGGGTGCGTACCGAGAAGGGCCGGGTCGTACCGGTGGTGTCGAAGAACCCCGCGAAAGCGGGCCGGTCCAGGGCGGCGAGCCGGTCGGCGAGAAGGAGTCCCGGGTCGCCGGGGGTGCCCGCCTGCCGTGCCCTGGTGTCGAGTTCACGGACATAGGAGCGGTGCGCGCCCGTGTCGAGCAGGGCCCGGAGCTCGGCCAGGGCACCGGGAGAGCCGTCGAGCAGCTCGCGCAGCACCGGGACGGACGGGAAGCGGTCGTGGACCGCCCGGTACGGGCCGAGCAGTTGGGCGAGTGCGGTCGTGGCCCGCCGCGCGTCGATGTCGGGCAGGTCGCCGGCGACCGCCTCGGCGAGCAGGGCGGCGGCCTCGTCGGCGTCGTCGGTTCCGCTGTACAGGTCGAGGTCGTGGGCGCAGGACGGGTCGCCCGGCCTGATCACCACGTCGTAGCCCTCGTCGGGCCCCAGCGGGGTACCTGCCGCGCAGACGGCCACGACAACGGCCTTCCCGGCGAGTGCCTGCAGGGCGAGCGACTCCACGACGGGGCGCACCAGGTGCCGGGTCTTGCCCGACCCGAAGGGCCCGACGGCCAGCAGCGAGGAGCCCAGGGACGCCGGGTCGACGGCGGCCCCCGCGCCCCGCCGGGCCGCCGGGTTGCGGTCGAAGTCCGTGTACCGGCCGAGCCGCACCTGCGAGGTGAGCAGGTCGTGGGTGGCGGTGCGGGTCGGCAGGTCCCGGTCGCCCGAAGGGTGCGGACAGGCCCGTGCGCCCTGGCCGAGCACGGCGTCGGTGAACGGGCCGACGCGCGAGGGGTCGGCCTCCACGGATACCCAGGCACGCCGGATCCGTACGCAGTCGACGTCGTTCATCCGCCCGGCCCGCTCGTCCGCCACCAGCCGGTCGGCGGCCGCGTGCCGACCCGCGGCGCGCAGCTGCGGCCAGTCGGCAGGGCTCTCCTCGGGTGCCCTCTCCGGTTCCGGCCCGCTCTTCGCACGGCCGCGCAGCTCCCGTACGAGGGTGAACCAGCCGCCGGCCCGGGCGATCGGCAGGATGATCGCGACGGCGCCCACCAAGTGGTACACGGTCTTGAAGGTCTCCACGCGATCCAGGGTCTCCACGGCCGTGCCGCCGTAGAGCCACGAGTACGGCGTCAGGCCCAGTGCCAGGTCGTCGAAGGGCAGCAGGTCGTCGGAGTTCACGAAGCACCAGACCAGGACGGCCCCGACCAGCGCGGTGCGCAGCGCCCGGCCCGGCTGGGGGTGGTCGGCGGCGTACCGGCGGAACACCTCGTGCCAGTTGCCCAGCCGTCCGAAGCCCCAGATCACCAGGACGGCGACCAGGCTGTTGTAGACGGCGAGGGCGGTCAGGGCCGCCGCGGGGCGTTCGAGCCCCCACCAGTCGGACGGTGTGACGACTTCGAGGAGGATCCGGCTGTGCGGCACATATCCGTTGCGCCACAGCGACCACACCAGCAGGGCGGCGAGCAGCGCCACGACCGCACCGCCGATCAGCGCCCGGTCGGGCACCCGGTCGGGGTCGGCGTCGGGCCGGGGGGTGTGGCCGAATCGCCAGAGGCCGGGCTCGGCCGCCGCGCGCGGGGTACGGAGCCAGTCCCCCAGCGAAGGGCCGGACGCTGGGGCGTATCCCGGCCTGGGCGGCAGTTCGGGCGGTGGCGGGCCCGCCGGGCGCGGCACCGGACGACCGGAGCGGGTGTCGCGCGAGCCGTACGTGCCCTCGGTGTCCATCTGCTGTCCCTCGTCCCCTGACCAGCGCCGACCGGTAACTCCGGGCGCACGCGCCCGAAGTCATCAATCTAGTGCCCCGAACCACCCCGTCGGACGCGGTCCGGCCGGATGTCTCCGCCCGCGCGCGGAGGTCTCCGGACCCCTCCGCGCGCCGCCGCGGCCCGGCCCCGGGCCCCCTCGCTATGTCCGTGGCGGACAACCGTGTCCGGTCACCACTCCCGAACGGAACATGCCGGACCCCGGGCCCCGCCCATAGCCTGCAGAAAGAGAAGCGTCCGAAACACCCCACAGGAGCCCCTCATGACCGCAATTCCGCAGGAGCGCCGCGTCGTCACTGCCATTCCCGGCCCGAAGTCGGTGGAGCTGCAGGCCCGCCGTCTCGCGACGGTGGCCGCAGGTGTGGGCTCCACCCTGCCGGTGTTCACCGCCCGCGCCGGTGGCGGGATCATCGAGGACGTGGACGGCAACCGTCTGATCGACCTCGGTTCCGGTATCGCCGTGACGTCGGTCGGCGCCTCGGCCGAGGCCGTCGTACGTCGTGCGTCCGCGCAGCTCGCCGACTTCACCCACACCTGTTTCATGGTCACGCCGTACGAGGGGTACGTCGAGGTCTGTGAGCAGCTCGCCGAGCTGACGCCGGGCGACCACGCCAAGAAGTCCGCGCTGTTCAACTCGGGTGCCGAGGCCGTCGAGAACGCGGTGAAGATCGCCCGTATCTACACCAAGCGCTCCGCGGTCGTCGTCTTCGACCACGGCTACCACGGCCGCACCAACCTCACGATGGCGCTGACCTCGAAGAACATGCCTTACAAGCAGGGCTTCGGCCCGTTCGCGCCCGAGGTCTACCGGGTGCCGGTGGCGTACGGCTACCGCTGGCCGACCGGTGCCGAGAACGCCGGCGCGGAGGCGTCCGCCCAGGCCATCGACCAGATCACCAAGCAGATCGGCGCGGACAACGTCGCCGCGATCATCATCGAGCCGGTGCTCGGCGAGGGCGGCTTCATCGAGCCCGCCAAGGGCTTCCTCCCGGCGATCGCCCAGTTCGCCAAGGACAACGGCATCGTCTTCGTCGCCGACGAGATCCAGTCCGGCTTCTGCCGCACCGGCCAGTGGTTCGCCTGCGAGGACGAGGGCATCGTCCCCGACCTGATCACCACTGCCAAGGGCATCGCGGGCGGCCTTCCGCTGTCCGCCGTGACGGGCCGCGCCGAGATCATGGACGCCGCCCACGCCGGTGGCCTCGGTGGCACCTACGGCGGAAACCCGGTGGCCTGCGCGGGTGCGCTCGGCGCCATCGAGACGATGCGCGAGCTGGACCTGAACGGCAAGGCGAAGCGCATCGAGGAGATCATGAAGGGCCGCCTCGCCGAAATGCAGGCGAAGCTGCCGAACGGCGATGTCATCGGTGACATCCGCGGCCGCGGCGCGATGATCGCGATCGAGCTGGTGAAGTCCGGCACGAAGGACCCGAACCCGGAGGCCACCGCGAAGCTCGCCAAGGCCTGCCACGCGGAGGGTGTGCTGGTCCTCACCTGCGGCACGTACGGCAACGTCCTGCGCTTCCTCCCGCCGCTGGTGATCGGCGAGGACCTGCTGAACGAGGCTCTCGACGTCATCGAGCAGGCTTTCGGCCAGATCTGACCTGTGCGAAACCCCTGACGGTGCCGGAAGGCGTTTTCGCCGGGGATGCAGGGCCCGCGTGAGGGCGTGTGAAGAAGGTGTGCGGGGCCGATGGCGGGATCCGTTTCCGTCTGTCGGTCCCCTATCCGCTGACGTACGGTTTCCGCAGATGAGAGAAACACCCCGCCCGCAGGGGACTGCCGGCGACGCCGGGTCGGAGCTTCCCCAGCACCGTCCTGGCCGTGCCTTCGCGCACACCACTGGGGCCGCTGGCTCCGGAACTCCTCACCGATCGGATGGCCGCCCGCCCCAAACCCCCCGGGGCGCGCGGCAAACCGATCCGACCGGCCGCCCCGGAGCCACCCCCCCTGCTCCCGGGCGGCCGGCTCTTCTCATTTCCCTGGTGCCATCCTTCCTGGCGCTCCTCGCGCTCACCACCTGGCAGGTCGCGGCCGACGGTCCGCTGCGCGGGCTGGACGAGCGGACCGCCCGGGCACTCGTCGGGCAGGGCCCCGCCCCGCTGACCGAATTCCTCGCCGATCTCGGCAACATGCAGATCGCGCTCCCGGTGCTGGGCTGCGCGATCGTCTGGGCCCTGGTGCGCGGCGCCCGCCGGGAGCCGTTGTACGCGGCGCTCACCATGGCGGCGGTGCCGCTTCTCGTCGCCCCGATGAAGGACTGGATCGCCCGGCCAGGGCCGCTGACGGACGCCACCGGCTACTACCCGTCCGGCCACGCGGCGACGGCCGCGGTGGCGTACGGGGCGGCGGCCCTGCTGACCACGCCGTATGTGCGGCGGTCATGGGTGATGCCCGTCGCCGCTGTCCTGCTGACCGCGGCGACGGGCATCGGTGTGGTGCTGCGCGGCTATCACTGGCCGCTGGATGTGCTGGGCAGCTGGTTCCTGTGCGGGCTGCTGCTCCTGCCGTTGGGCATTCGCTCCCATTCCCGCCGGCAGGCGTCCGGATCCGGCGCCACTGATGCGAGCCACTCGACTGCTGTTCCGACCCCCGCGCCATGACCGGCCTCCATTTCGTGTGCACCGGCCGTGCGGCCGGTGTGTTCACACGGGAGAGAGGGGTGGCGCCGATCCATTACGCGGGTTCGGGTTACCCGTTGGCAGTGAACCGGATCACGCGCGCCCGGGCATCGCTCAGCTGTCGAAGCCGAGCCCCAGCCGGTCCATCGTCCGCAGCCACAGATTGCGGTGCCCGCCGTTGCTGTCCGCCCTGGCCAGGGACCGCTTGGTGAGTTCGATCCCGGCCCAGGCGAAGGGCTCCGGCGGGAACGGCATCGGCTTGCGGCGGACCATTTCCAGAGCGGTCCGTTCAGTCTCTTCGCCGCCCAGCAGATCGAGCATCACATCGGCACCGAACCGGGTGGCTCCGACGCCGAGTCCGGTATATCCGGCGGCATAGGCGACCCGGCCCTGATGGGCCGTACCGAAGAATGCGGAAAAGCGGGAACAGGTGTCGATCGCCCCGCCCCAGGCATGGCTGAAACGGACCCCGGCGAGTTGCGGGAAACAGTCGAAGAACTGGCCCGCGAGTTTGAGGAAGGTCTCCGGACGCTGGTCAAGATCGGCGCTCAGCCGGCCACCGTACGGATAGATCGCGTCATAACCGCCCCACAGGATCCGGTTGTCGGCCGACATCCGGAAGTAGTGGAACTGATTGGCGCTGTCGCCCAGCCCCTGCCGGTTCTTCCAGCCGATGGAGGCGAGCTGGTCGGCGGTGAGCGGTTCGGTCATCAGCGCGTAGTCGTAGACCGGTACGGTGTACGACCGCACCCGCTTGACCAGGGACGGGAAGATGTTCGTACCCAGTGCGACGCGGCGCGCGAAGACCCTTCCGTACGGGGTGCGGACCGCCATCGCGGCGGGTGTCCCGGCCAGTTCGAGACCCCGGGTGTGCTCGTACACCCGGACCCCCAGGTCGAGACAGGCACGCTTCAGGCCCCAGGCCAGTTTGGCGGGGTGCAGCATGGCGACCCCGCGCCGGTCCCAGAGTCCGCCCAGGAAAGTCGGTGAGTCGACTTCGGCGCGCACCGCGTCCCGGTCCAGGAATTCCATTCCGGTGAAGCCGAGCTTCTCCGCTTCCTGGTGCCATGCGTGGAGTTCTTCGAGCTGGTGGGGTTCGGTGGCGACGTCGATTTCGCCGGTCCGCTCGAATTCGCAGTCGATGGAGTAACGGGCGACGGCCGCCTCGATGGCGTCGAGGTTCCGCTCGCCCAGCTCCTCCAGCTTGTTGATCTCTTCCGGCCACCGTTCCAGGCCGTTGGGCAGGCCGTGGGTGAGGGATGCGGCGCAGAATCCGCCGTTGCGGCCCGAGGCGGCCCAGCCCACCTCGTTCCCCTCGATCAGTACGACGTCCCGCTCCGGGTCGCGTTCCTTCGCGATCAGCGCGGTCCACAGTCCGCTGTAGCCACCGCCGATGACGAGGAGATCGCAGTGCTCGTCGCCCGTGAGCGCGGGCAGCGCTTCGGGCCGGCCGGGGTCGTCCAGCCAGAACGAGACCGGCTTGGCGCCGGAGAGTGATTGTGCTGCAGTACGCATGGCACCTGGGGCCATGGTTTCCAACTCCTTCAGGAACTCACGGTCGTGCGCTGTTCTTCCGCCGGTTCGCGATCAGCTGGCCGACGACAACCACCAGTACGGCAATGATGAACATCGCCGTGCCGATGACGTTGATCTGCACGGGCGTGCCGCGCTGTGCCGATCCCCAGACGAACATGGGGAAGGTCACGGTGGAGCCCGCGTTGAAATTGGTGATGATGAAATCGTCGAAGGAGAGCGCGAAGGCGAGCAGCGCTCCCGCCGCGATTCCGGGGGCGGCGATCGGCAGCGTCACCCGCAGGAAGGTCTGCACGGGGCCCGCGTACAGATCGCGGGCCGCCTCCTCAAGTCGCGGGTCCATCGACATCACGCGCGCCTTGACGGCGGTCACGACGAAGCTCAGGCAGAACATGATGTGTGCGATGAGGATCGTCCAGAAGCCCAGCTGCGCACCCATGTTGAGGAAGAGCGTGAGCAGCGAGGCGGCCATGACGACCTCGGGCATCGCCATCGGCAGGAAGATCAGCGAGTTGATCGCGCCGCGCGCCCGGAAGCGGTAGCGGACCAGGGCGAAGGCGATCATCGTGCCCAGGGCCGTCGCACCGACGGTGGCCCATGCGGCGATCTGCAGGGACAGGGAGAGCGAGCCGCACATGTCGGCGACGCCGCAGGGGTCCTTCCAGGCGTCCAGGGAGAAGCGCTGCCAGGCGTAGTTGAAGCGCCCGTTCGGCTTGTTGAACGAGAACACCATCACGACGATGTTCGGCAGGATCAGGTAGGCGAGGGTCAGCAGACCCGCGATGACGATCAGATTCCGGCGGATCCAGCGCAGTACGGGCATCAGACCAGGTCCTCCGTCCCGGAGCGGCGGATGTAGACGGTGACCATGATCAGGACGACCGCCATGAGGATGAAGGAGAGCGCGGCCGCCGTCGGGTAGTCGAGGACGCGCAGGAACTGGGTCTGGATGACGCTGCCGACCATCTTGGTGTCGGTGGAGCCCAGCAGTTCCGCGTTGACGTAATCACCGCTGGCCGGGATGAAGGTCAGCAGCGTTCCGGAGACGACACCCGGCATGGAGAGCGGGAAGGTCACCTTGCGGAAGGTGGTGGCGGGGGTGGCGTACAGATCGCCGGCCGCCTCGTGCAGCCTGCCGTCGATCCGCTCCAGCGAGGT
Organism: Streptomyces sp. NPDC057543; assembly: GCF_042801895.1. Lineage (NCBI taxonomy): Bacteria > Bacillati > Actinomycetota > Actinomycetes > Kitasatosporales > Streptomycetaceae > Streptomyces > Streptomyces sp. NPDC057543. Next base: position 21,692 of record NZ_JBHVFF010000090.1, read on the forward strand.
GTAGAGCGGCAGGATCATGAACGGCAGGAAGTTGTACGTGAGCCCGCAGACCACCGCCATCGGCGTCGCCAGTACCCGGTTGGACTCGGTCCAGCCGAGCCAGCTGGTGACGTCCAGTACGTGCAGGGTGTTCAGTACGTCGACGACCGCGCCGCCGTCCGCGAGGATCGTCTTCCAGGCGAGCGTACGGATCAGGAAGCTGGTGAAGAACGGCGCGATGACCAGCACGAGGACGACATTGCGCCAGCGCCCGGCCTTGAAGGCGATGAGGTACGCCAGCGGGTAGCCGAGCAGCAGGCACAGGATCGTGGCGGTGCCCGCGTACAGCAGCGACCGGATGAACTGCGGGTAGTAGTCCCTCAGCGCGTCCCAGTACGTCTGGAAGTGCCAGGTGACCTCGAAGCCCTTCTCCAGGGAGCCGGTCTGTACGGAGGTCGACGCCTGGTAGACCATCGGCAGCGCGAAGAAGACCACGAGCCACAGGATGCCGGGGAGCAGCAGCCAGTACGGGACGAGGCGCTTGCGGGTGGAGGCCTTGCGGACCTTCAGCTCCGTGATGGGCGCGGGTGGCGCCTCCTTGGTGACGGTCACGCCGCGTCCTCCACCGTCTCCACACCGGCGTCGATGTCCTGAGCGGCGTCCAGGCCGAAGGTGTGTGCCGGGTTCCAGTGCAGAACGACCTCGGCGCCGGGGGCGAGCCGGACATCACGCTCGATGTTCTGCTCGTACACCTGCAGCGCCTTGCCCGCCGGGCTCTCCACCACGTACTGCGTGGACACGCCGATGAAGCTGGAGTCGATGATCCGGCCGGTGACCTGGTTGCGCCCGTCGGCTATCGCGTCCGCGTCGTCGGCGTGCGCGAGCGAGATCTTCTCGGGGCGTACGCCGAGCAGCAGCTTGCCGCCGTTCGCGGTGGGGGCCGTACATCGCCCGGTGGGCAGCCGCAGCTTTCCGCCGCCGACCGTCACGACGACGTCCGTGTCCGCGGAGACGATCTCGCCCTCGATGAGGTTCGAGGTACCGAGGAAGTTGGCGACGAAGGTCGTCTTCGGGTTCTCGTACAGATCGGCGGGGGCGCCCAGCTGCTCGACCCGGCCCGCGTTCATCACCGCGACGGTGTCGGCCATCGTCATGGCCTCCTCCTGGTCGTGGGTGACATGGATGAACGTGATGCCGACCTCGGTCTGGATGCGCTTGAGCTCCAGCTGCATCTGGCGGCGCAGCTTGAGGTCGAGGGCGCCGAGCGGCTCGTCGAGCAGGAGCACCTGCGGGTGGTTGATCAGGGCGCGGGCGACGGCGACGCGCTGCTGCTGACCGCCGGAGAGCTGGTGCGGTTTGCGCTTGGCGAAGTCGCCGAGCTGGACGAGCTCCAGCATCTCGTCGACTTGTTTCTTCACCGACTTGATGCCGCGCCGTCGCAGACCGAAGGCGACGTTCTCGGTGATGTCGAGGTGCGGGAAGAGCGCATAGCTCTGGAAGACGGTGTTGACGGGCCGCTTGTACGGAGGCAGATCGGTGATGTCGCGGCCGCCGAGCGAGATGGTGCCGGTGGTGGCCTCCTCCAGCCCCGCGATCATCCGCAGGGTGGTGGTCTTACCGCAGCCGGACGCGCCGAGCAGGGCGAAGAACGAGCCCTGCGGGACGGTCAGGTCGAGCGGCTTGACGGCGGCGAAGGAGCCGTACGTCTTGCTGATCCCGGTGAGGCGGACATCGCCGCCTGTCTGCTGCTGTGTCATGGATCGCAGTCCCAGTGGTGTCAGGGGGGAGATCGGTGAAGGGGAGGGCTCGGCGGTCAGGCGCCGATGAGCTTGGCGAACTTCTCTTCGTACGCCGTCTCTTCCTCGGCTGTCAGGGAGCGGAAGGCGTGCGACCGGGCCGCCATCTCCTTGTCCGGAAGGATCAGGACGTTGTCGGCCATCGCCTGATCGATCTTCGCCAGTTCGTCGCGCACGCCGTCGACCGGGCAGACGAAGTTGATGTACGCGGCGAGCTGGGCGGCGACCCGCGGCTCGTAGTAGTGGTCGATGAGTTTCTCGGCGTTGGTCTTGTGCCGGGCCTTCACCGGGACGAGCAGGTTGTCGCTGGAAATGATGTAGCCGGCGGCCGGGATGGCGTACTTGATGTCCGGGTTTCCGGCCTGGAGCTGGATGATGTCGCCGGCCCAGGCGACACAGGCGGCGATGTCGCCCTTGTCGAGGTCGGCCGTGTAGTCGTTGCCGGTGAAGCGCCGGATCTGGTTCTTGTCGACGCCCTTCTGGATCCGGCCGATCGCGGCGTCGTAATCGGCGTCGGTGAAGGTGCCGGGGTCCTTGCCCATGTCGAGCAGGGTCATCCCGATGGAGTCGCGCATCTCCGAGAGGAAGCTGACCCGCCCCTTGAGCTTCGGGTCGTCGAGCAGCTGGCTGACGGAATCGACCTTGCGGCCGCCGGTCGCCTTGGAGTTGTAGGCGATGACGGTGGGGATGCCCGCCCACGGGTACGAGTGGGCGCGGCCGGGGTCCCAGTCCGGGGAGCGGAACTGGGCCGAGAGGTTGGCGTAGGCGTGCGGCAGGTTCGACGGGTCGAGCCGCTGTGCCCAGCCGAGGCGGACGATGCGGGCGGCCAGCCAGTCGGTGACGCAGATGATGTCACGGCCGGTGTCCTGGCCGGCCGCGAGCTGCGGCTTTATCTTGCCGAAGAACTCGACGTTGTCGTTGATGTCCTCGGTGTACTTGACCTTGATCCCGGTGCGCTTGGTGAACGCCTCCAGGGTGGGCCGGTGCTTGCCGTCCTCGGTGACGTCCATGTACTCGGTCCAGTTGGAGAAGTTGACCTGCTTCTCCTCGGCCGAGTGGTCGTCCGAGGCCGCCGCGGCGTCCCCTTCTCGCTTCGCGGGCGGGATGCCGCAGGCGCTCAGCGTCCCCAGCCCGCCGATCGCGAGCGCCCCCATGCCGGAGGCACGGAGTAGCGAGCGGCGGGTCAGGGCGCCCCGGCCACTGGTCAGACTGCGTCGCATCGCGGCCAGTTGGGCCGCGGAGAGGCGCTCGGGCTGGTACTGCTCCATGCGCGTTGCCCTTTCGGGTGTGTGTGGCCGGCGGCGGCCGGGTTATCGGTCCCCGAAGATCGTGCGGTGCCAGTCCTTCCGGGCGACCGCGGTGTTGTCGTACATGACGTGCTTGACCTGCGTGTACTCCTCGAAGGAGTACGACGACATGTCCTTGCCGAAGCCGCTGGCCTTGTATCCGCCGTGCGGCATCTCGCTGATGATCGGAATGTGGTCGTTGACCCAGACGCAGCCCGCCTTGATCTCGCGGGTGGCACGGTTCGCCCGGTACAGGTCCCGGGTCCAGGCGGAGGCGGCGAGTCCGTACGGGGTGTCGTTGGCGAGGCGAATGCCCTCGTCATCGGTGTCGAAGGGCAGCACGACGAGGACCGGGCCGAAGATCTCCGACTGGACGATCTCGCTGTCCTGGGCGGCACCGGCGACGAGCGTCGGCCGGTAGTAGGCCCCGGCCGCCAGTTCGCCGCCGGGCGCCTCGCCGCCGGTGACGACGGTGGCGTACGCGCGGGCGCGGTCGACGAATCCGGCGACCCGGTCCCGCTGGGCGTGGCTGATCAGCGGGCCGAGGTCGGTCGACGGGTCGAAGGGGTCGCCGAGCCGGACGGTCTCCATCAGTTCCGCGACACCCTGCACGAAGGCGTCGTAGAGGGGGCGCTGGACGTAGGCGCGGGTGGCCGCGGTGCAGTCCTGGCCCGTGTTGATGAGCGCCCCGGCGACCGCGCCGTGGACCGCGGCTTCGAGGTCGGCGTCGTCGAAGACGACGAAGGGTGCCTTGCCGCCGAGTTCGAGGTGCAGGCGCTTGACGGTGGCGGTGGCGATCTCCGCGACCCGCTTGCCGACGGCGGTGGAGCCGGTGAAGGAGGTCATGACGACGTCGGGGTGGCCGACGAGGTGCTCCCCTGCATCCTTGCCCGCGCCGGTGACGATGTTGATCACACCGTCCGGAATGCCGGCCTCGGTGGCCGCCTGGGCGAACATCAGCGAGGTCAGCGGGGTGATCTCAGCGGGCTTCAGCACGATGGTGTTGCCTGCGGCGACGGCCGGGAGGATCTTCCACGCGGCCATCTGGAGCGGGTAGTTCCAGGGTGCGATGGAGCCGATGACGCCGATCGCCTCGCGGCGTACGTACGAGGTGTGGTCTCCGTCGTACTCGGCTGCCGACTTGCCCTCCAGGTGGCGGGCGGCGCCCGCGAAGAAGGAGGTGTTGTCGACGGTGCCGGGCACATCGAACTCGGTGGCGAGCTTGATCGGCTTGCCGCACTGGAGGGACTCGACGTACGCGAAGTCGTCGGCCTGCTCGGCGAGGACGGCGGCGAAGCGGTGCATCGCCTCGGCCCGCTCGGCAGGCGTCGCGCCCGACCAGCCGGGGAACGCCTCGCGGGCGGCCGCCACGGCCGCGTCGACGTCGGCTGTGCCCGCCAGTTCGTAGGTATGGACGGTCTCGCCCGTTGCCGGGTTCACCACGTCGTGGTGTCGCCCCGATGTGCCGGACCGCAGCTTTCCGCCGATGTACTGTGCGCCGTCCGCGAAGCGGTCCCGCACCTGGATGCCGTTGCCCATGACGTTCTCCTCCGCCGCACGCCCCGGAGTGCGGTGGCGGCGTAGCTTCTGTTCGATTTGATTGCCGATCCTGACAGAGGAGGTCAACCCCAACAAGTGATTCCGTTGTTGCCTTTTGGTTACGCGACGGAATCTGTCGACCATGTGTCGCGTCAGTGCGGAATTCCCCGTACGGAGTGTCAGTGGCGGATGCCAGACTCGCGTGTCATGGAACACATGGACGATCTCCTGGCGCGGACCCGGCGCGGCGAGAAGGTGAAGTATCTGCGCTTCTGGGGTCACCGCCCGCGGCCCGACGGCAGCATCGGTGCGAGCTGCCTCAGTCAGTGGTGGCCGGCGCCCTTCACGGTCGACGGCGTGACGTACGCGTCGGCCGAGCACTGGATGATGGCCGCGAAGGCCCGGCTGTTCGGTGACGCGGAGGCGCAGGAGCGGGCGGTGTCGGCGAAGAGCCCGGCCCAGGCGAAGAAGGTGGGCCGGCTGGTCCGCGGTTTCGACGAGGCGGTGTGGGAGCGCGAGCGGTACGCACTGGTGGTGTCCGGCAGCGTCCACAAGTTCGGCCACCACCCGCAGTTGCGGGAGTTCCTGCTGAATACGGGGGACCGGGTCCTGGTCGAGGCGAGTCCCATGGACCGTGTCTGGGGCATCGGACTGGCGGCGGACGACCCGCGCGCGGAGGATCCGGCGACCTGGCGGGGGCTGAATCTGCTGGGGTTCGCGCTGATGGACGCGCGGGCGGAGCTGCGCGCGCGATGAGGCGGGCCGGACGCCTCGATGGCCGGG
>NZ_JBHVFF010000091.1:0-27014 GCF_042801895.1 Streptomyces sp. NPDC057543
CAGCGGATCAGCGGGTGAACAGCGGCCGGCCGGGCGTGGCCGCATCGGCCGGGAGCAGCGCCAGGTCCAGACCCCGCACCAGGCGGGCGCGCAGGACGTCATCGGCTGCCAGCCGTTCCGCGACCCGGCGGGCCGCGTCGGCGGGGTCCGCGCCGGGTGCGAGGACGAGGGCGAGGGTGCCGTCGGCCCGGCCGGGGCCGAGGTGGGCGCGGAGCACCGCGGGCTCGGCGGCGACGGCGTCCCGTACCGCGGCGGTGACCGCGGGGTCGTCCAGCGGGTCGGCGCTGGTGCGGCCTTCGGCGAGGGCCAGCAGCGCGGAGCCGGTCAGTTCGAACGCGACCGGGCCGGCGAGGTCGAGGACCACCGTGTCCGCCTTCTCGTGCGCGGCGGCCTGCAGCGCTTGGTGCAGGGGTACGGCGACGGGGCGGGCCTGCGGATCCCACAGCGCCAGCGAGGCGGTCGAGGTGAACGCGGGCAGGGCGCGGCGGTCCCCCGCCTGGAGGGTCGGGACGGCCATGTCGCTGGTCTTCTCGCGACGCAGGCCGTTCTCGTCCTCCTCCACCTCCCCGAGCACGGCGACGACCGGGACCAGGAGCCGGGCTCCCTTGAGGGCTTCGAGTACCGGGCCGATGGCCTTCCGGTCCTCGGCCCATGCGGCGAGTGCCGCGGTCAGGGCCGGGGCGGCCGTGCCGTCGTCGTCGGAGTAACCGGGGTCCGGAATGTTCTTCATCGCCACAGGGCGAGCGTAGTGCCTGGGCTTTCCCGCTCCGGCAGCCGGTCGGGCCGAGCGGGCTTGCGGGCAGACGGGGCCGGCCGGCAGCGGGGGTCCCCGGCGGCGGTGAGCGGGCACGACGCCAGGCGCGAAACGGCGGTGAACGGCCACAACGCCAGGCGTGAAACAGCGGTAAACGGGCACCACACCGGGCGCGAAACAGCGGTGGGCGCGGTCAGCGCCGTACGGTGGACCGCCTGCCGCGCCACAGCACCACGGCCAGCGCCAGCAGGACCGCTCCGAGGCCGCCCGCGGCCGGGGCGAGCCAGCCTGCGGGGCCGCCGTCGTGGTGCTCGGAGCTGGGACCGGGGCCGAAGTACCGCTTCCGGTATCCGGCCTCGGCGGATTCCGCGCGCAGACCCGCTGGACGCAGCGTGGCCCCGGCCTCGATCGCCGCGGCGGGATCGACGATGCCGTACCCACGGGCGTCGTCCCGGCCGGACTCCGGGGCGCTGCGGGCGGTGTCCGTGAGCAGTTGCCTGATCTGGGCGGGCGTCAGTCCCGGATGCGCGGCGCGGACCAGGGCGACCGCGCCCGAGACGAACGCGGAGGCGGCGGAGGTGCCCCACTCCACGTAGTACTGGCGGTCGGGGGCGGCGACGACGACGTCGACTCCGGGGGCGCTGACGGTGGCGTACCAGCGGCGGGTGGAGAACGCGGCATGGGTGCCGTACCGGTCGACAGCGGCGACCGCGATGACGCCGGGATAGGCGGCGGGGTACGAGATGTGGTCGCCCTTCTCGCCTCCGTTGCCCGACGAGGCGACGACGACGGCGCCCTTTTTCAGCGCGTACTGGATGGCGGCGTCCTCGCCCGGTTCGGGGTGGGCCGACTTGCTGTCGTCGCCGAGCGAGAGGTTGATGACGTCGGCGCCGTGGTCGGCGGCCCAGCGGATGCCGTCGGCGAGAGCCGTGCCACGGGACTCCCGGGCCTTGGCGCGGGCCGGGTCGGAGGCTTCGAGGATCACCCGGACCGGCAGGATCTTCGCCTCGGGCGCGATGCCCAGAACTCCGTCGCCACCTCCGGCACCATGGCCGTGACCTGCGATGATCCCCGCCATCGCGGTACCGTGCCGCGCCCAGGACCGGTCGCCGCGGCCGGCTCCGAAGCCGATCATGTCCTTGCCGGGCAGCACCTGGCCCGCCAGGTCGGGGAGGCTGCCGTCGACCCCGGTGTCGACGACCGCGACGGTGATTCCCCTGCCCTTGGTGGTCCGCCAGGCCTGATCGGTGTGGAGCGCCTCGAGGCCCCACTGCTGGTCCCGGATGGCGTCGGCCCTGGCCGGTGTCGCGGGCAGGAGCGCGAACGCGGTGGCGGCGCAGACCGCGCCGAGGGCGCGGCGGCGGGTGCGGGTGCGGGTACGGCGGATCATTCCGGCTTCTCCGTGAGGTCGGTGATGGTCCGGCGCAGACCGCGCTCGATCCGGTCCGCTATTCCCTTGGCCTCGTGGCCGAGTCCGGCCTGGGCGGCGGCCGTGGTGGCGTTCGCGACCACGGCCTTGTCGACAGGTTGCGGATCGGTGACCGTACGGCCGTCGGCGAAACCGGAGACGGCGAACACGACGACGGGGACCTCGGTCAGTACGCGGACGGTCCAGCTGGCGCGCTGCCCGTCGCCGAACCCCTCGGCGACCGTGCCCTTCACGGGATACGTGCGCGGCATCAGATCGGTGCGCAGACCGAGGTGCTGGTCGGTGAAACGGGTGCTCAGCGCTCTCATGGCCTCGGTGTCGCCCTCCGTGAAGATCACCCCGACCGTGGTGACGCTGCTGCTGGTGGCGTCCGTGTAGGTGGCGCGGAGCATGCGCACGCAGCCGACCGGGCCGAGTGTCCGGGCCAGCAGCGGGTCCAGGCCCGCCCGGCAGCCGCTGTCCGGGGCGACGGCGACCCGGGTCCAGACCCGGTCGGCGCCGCCGGGCCCCGCCCCGTCGCCGGCCAGGGTGCGCGGAAAGAGGGTGTCCACGGGGACGCTGTGCCAGGCGGAGCGGCCCACGGTGTAGGCGCTGTGGACGGCCGGGTCGGCGGAGGAATCGCTGGTGAGCCAGGCGCCGGTGGCGGCGCCGCCGATCAGCCCGAGCCCGAGCACGACACAGGCCGCGGCGGTCGCGGTCCGGGCGGGGCGGCGGCTCCGGACGGGGCGCAGCCGGGTGGTGGTCTCGGCGGGCGTCTCGGGGACCGGAGGGCGGTACGGGTAGGGGTACGACTGCTGGTACGGGTGCGGGATGTGCGGCCGGCCGGACGGTGGCGGGGCCGCTCCCGGACGCGGGGTGAGGTCCACGGCGCCGACGGGCCGCCGCCGGGTGGCGGCGGGCGGCTGCTCGGGCCGGGGCGGAGCGGTGTCCGGCGTGGGCACGGGCACGGCGGGGGCGGGCGGAGGCACCGCTGCCGCGGGCGGTGGCGGGGTCGTCGGGTGCGGCGGAACAGACGCGCCCGCGGACGGTGCGACCGGCCCCTGCGCCGATGGTGGCGGGGTCGTGGGCCGGGGCGGGACAGGAGCGCGCTGCGCCTCGGTACTCATCCGCCCCCCTGGTCCTCTTCCGTACCGTGCGCGGATCGACGTCACAGGCAGGCCCGTTGGTTGCCGCGTGCCCGTCACTCTACGGGGTGGAACGGCCCCCGTGGGAGCGGGACGCCCTGCCCACGGGCGATCTGCACGGATCATCCCCCTACCCAGCAGTACGGACGTCTGGCAAGCTGCGGCCATGACTGCCCGCGCCGCTGACCGGACCCGTTACAACCGGGCCACCGCCCATCTGGACGCCCCGATCGCCGTCGTCGATCTGGACGCGTTCGATGCCAATGCCGACGATCTGGTGCGCCGGGCCGCCGGGAAGCCGATCCGGGTGGCGAGCAAGTCGGTGCGTTGCCGGGCGCTGCTGGAACGGGTGCTCGCGCGGCCCGGGTTCGCCGGGATCATGTCGTTCACGCTGGCCGAGTCGCTGTGGCTGGCGCGGGCCGGTTTCGAGGACGTCCTGCTGGCCTACCCGTCGGCCGACCGGGCCGCCTTCGCGGAGCTGGCCGCCGATCCGAAGCTGGCCGCGGCCGTGACCGTGATGGTGGACGACCATGCGCAGCTGGAGCTGATCGACGCGGCGCGGGCCGGTGGCCGTGAGGAGATCCGGGTCTGTCTGGAGCTGGACACCTCGCTGCAACTGCTCGGCGGCCGGGTCAGGATCGGCGCCCTGCGTTCCCCGCTGCGCTCCCCCGCCCAACTGGCCGAACTGGCACGCTCGGTGGCGCGCAGACCCGGGTTCCGGCTGGTGGGTCTGATGGCGTACGAGGGGCACATCGCCGGGGTCGGGGACGCGGTCGCCGGGCGGCCGCTGCGCTCCCGGGCGATCCGGCTGATGCAGGCCGCGGGCCGCAAGGAGCTGGTGTCCCGGCGGGCCGAGGTGGTGCGGGCCGTACGGGCGGTGGCACCGGACCTGGAGTTCGTGAACGGCGGCGGCACCGGCAGTGTGCAGCACACGGCGGCGGAGCGCGCGGTGACCGAGATCGCGGCCGGGTCGGGGCTCTACGCACCGCGGCTGTTCGACAACTACACGTCGTTCACGGCGCGTCCGGCGGCGCTGTTCGCCCAGCCGGTGGTGCGCCGACCGGGCGTGGGTGTGGTGACGGTCCTCGGTGGCGGCTATCCGGCGTCCGGGCCGGCGGGTGCGGACCGGCTGCCCGTCCCGTACCTGCCGGAGGGGCTGTGCTACGACCCGCAGGAGGGGCCGGGCGAGGTGCAGACCCCGCTGCTCGGCGCCCCGGCCGACGATCTGCTGATCGGCGACAAGGTGTGGTTCCGGCACGCGAAGGCCGGTGAACTGTGCGAGCGCTTCGATGAGTTGCAGCTCATCGAGGGCGACCGGGTGACGGCGACCGTGCCGACGTACCGGGGCGAGGGCCGTACGTTCCTCTGAGCCCAGGGAGCCGCGGCCGGCCTCAGGGAGCTACGGAACTGCCCACGCCACCGCTCGTCTCGCTGTCGTCGATCGGCCGGATTCCCTCGGTGATGGTGTCCATGAGGGAGAGCGGCGGCCCGTCGGGCCCCGCGTCGAAGGCGTAGCGCACGATGACCGGTGATTCGCTGCCGACTGTCGAGGGAAAGACGAGTGACTGCACATAGCCACCGGGGCCCTTGCCGGTCGTGACCCGCCGGCGCACCCGGTAGCCGGTGCGCCCGGCAACGCTCACAGCCTCGGAGGCGAGTTGCCGGTGGGAGGTGATGCCGCCGTGGATCCGGTCGCCGACGATGTTCTCCTCGTAGGCGCTGTCGTCGGCGGCGGTGATGTCCTGCTCGGCGAGCTTCTCGGCGGAGGTGATGTCCGTGCCGTTCGCCGTGCGGGTGGTCACCGTGCCGTGGTAGCAGAAGTCGGAGGAGTCGCCGGGGCAGCTGTACGAGCCGACGGTCCGCATGGTGAGGACCTCGTCGACGGTGCTCCGGGGATTCTCCCACCCGTCGGGGATCGGCAGCGTGATGCCGTTGAGCTGGTCGACGAGGACCTCGGGGTCGCTCCCGGCCGGTGTCGCACTCGGCTCCGGCGTGTTCCGGCCGTCGGTGGGGAGCGGTGCGGAGCTGCTCGGTCCGGCCTTCGGCCGCGTACCGCCGTCGTCGCCCCTGCCCAGCAGCAGGGCCCCGGTGACGGCCGCGCCGACGACGACCAGTCCCGCCACGGCGAGCGCGACGATCCGGGTGCCGCCACCGGCTGCCGCGCTGCCGCCGCTCCCCGGTACGTTCGCGACCGGCTCGGGGGACCGAACCGCGGGGGTACGGCGGCGGTCGGGCGGGTGTGCGCGGTCCATGCCGTACCGTCCCACCATCGTTCGGTGCCCGGTATCGCGGCGTCCGGATACCAGCCGGGCGGAGTCGCGTTACTCATCCCGTCACTCTAGAGGGGTGTGACATACGCCCCGGAGATTCCTCCGTCGACGAGGAAGTCGGTGGCGTTGACGAACGAGGAGTCGTCGCTCGCGAGGAACGCGACAGCCGCGGCGATCTCCGTGGCCTCGGCGAACCTGCCGACCGGGATGTGCACGAGCCTGCGGGCCGCCCGTTCCGGGTCCTTGGCGAACAGCTCCTGGAGAAGCGGGGTGTTGACCGGTCCGGGGCACAGCGCGTTGACCCGGATGCCCTCGCGGGCGAACTGCACGCCGAGTTCGCGGGACATGGCGAGGACGCCGCCCTTGGAGGCGGTGTACGAGATCTGGCTGGTGGCCGCGCCCATGACGGCGACGAAGGACGCGGTGTTGATGATCGAGCCGCGGCCCTGGCGCCGCATGTAGGGCAGGGCGGCCTTGCAACAGAGGTAGACGGAGGTGAGGTTGACATCCTGGACTCGCTTCCATGCCTCCAGGCCCGTGGTGAGGATGGAGTCGTCGTCGGGCGGGGAGATGCCCGCGTTGTTGAAGGCGATGTCGACGGAACCGTAGGTGTCGAACGCGGTCCTGAAGAGCGCCTCGACCTGTTCGGGGTCGGTGACGTCGACGCGTACGAAGGTGCCGCCGACCTCCTCGGCCGCGGCCTTGCCGGCGTGCTCGTCGATGTCGGCGCAGACGACGTTCGCGCCCTCCGACGCCAGGCGGCGTGCGGTGGCCAGACCGATGCCGCCGGCGGCTCCGGTGATGACGGCGGTGCGGCCGACGAGGCGGCGGCAGATGTTCTCGCTGTCGGTGGTGGTCATGCCGGTTCAGGCCTCCGTACTGATGAAGACGTTCTTGGTCTCGGTGAATGCGGTCAGCGCGTCGGGGCCGAGTTCACGGCCGAGCCCGGACTGCTTGTAGCCGCCGAACGGGGTCCAGTAGCGGACGCTGGAATGCGAGTTGACGGAGAGGTTCCCGGCCCGGACCGCCTGTGAGACGCGCAGTGCGCGGCCCACGTCACGGGTCCAGACCGAGCCGGCGAGGCCGTACTCCGTCGCGTTGGCGAGCCGGACGGCGTCGGCCTCGTCGTCGAAGGGAAGGACGACGGCGACCGGTCCGAAGACCTCCTCGGTGGCGACGGGTGCGTCCGGACGGACGTCGACGAGGACGGTCGGCGGGAACCAGAAGCCGGGCCCTTCGGGCGCTTTGCCGCGGAGCGCGGTCGCGTCCTCGGGGACGTGACCGCGGACCCGTTCCCGTTGTGCCCGGGAGATGAGCGGGCCCATCTGGCTGTTCTCGTCGAAGGGGTCGCCCACGACGACGGATTCGATCGCGGGCGCGAGGAGTCCCAGGAAGCGGTCGTACGCGGACCGCTGCACCAGGATGCGGCTGCGGGCGCAGCAGTCCTGGCCGGCGTTGTCCAGGAACGCCATGGGTGCGGCGGCCGCGGCGGCCTCGATGTCGGCGTCGGCGAAGACGATGTTGGGGCTCTTGCCGCCGAGTTCGAGGGTGAGCCGCTTCACGCGGTCGGCACACTTGGCCATGATCTGCTTGCCGATGCGGGTGGAGCCGGTGAAGACGATCTTGGCGACGCCGGGGTGCTCGACCAGGGCGTTTCCGGTCACGTCGCCCGCGCCCGGCAGCACTTGGAAGAGGTGTTCGGGAAGGCCCGCATCCAGGGCGAGCCGGGCCAGCCGCAGGGCGGTGAGCGGAGTGGTCTCGGCGGGCTTGAGGAGCACGGCGTTACCGGCGGCCAGGGCAGGGGCGAGGCCCCAGGCGGCGATCGGCATGGGGAAGTTCCAGGGTGCGATCACGCAGATGACGCCGAGGGGTTCGAGGAGGGTGATGTCGATTCCGCCGGGAACCGGGATCTGCCGGCCCGCGAGTCGTTCCACTCCCCCGGCGGCGTAGTCGAGCAGATCACGGACATTGGCCGCTTCCCAGCGGGCGTTGCCGAGGGTGTGACCGGCCTCCTGGACCTCCAGCCGGGCCAGTTGCTCGGCCTCGCCGTCGACGGCGGCGGCGAAGCGGCGCAGCAGCCGGGCACGGTCCGCGGGCGCGAGGGCGGCCCAGGTGCGCTGGGCCGTCGCCGCTCGGGCGACCGCTCTGTCGACCTCGGCGGCGGTGGTAAAGGGGATGGTGGCGAGGAGTTCTTCCGTCGCCGGATTGAGCACGTGGTGTTCCACCGCGTGGTCGGGTGTGGTCACTCGGTGCCTCACAGGCGTTCGAAGGAGCGGCGGAGCTCCCAGTCGGTCACCGCGGCGTCGAAGGCTTTGAGCTCGACCCGCGCCATGTTGCTGTAGTGCGCGACGACTTCTTCACCGAAGGACGTTTTCGCCACCTCACTGCGTTCCCACAGCTCGGCTGCTTCGCGCAGCGTGGTGGGGACGTGGTCGTACGCGGCGGCGTAGGCGTTGCCCTCGCACGGCTCGGGGAGTTGGAGGCCCTTCTCGATGCCGTGGATGCCCGCCGCGATCAGTCCGGCGACGGCGAGGTACGGGTTGACGTCACCGCCGGGCAGCCGGTTCTCGAAGCGCGTCGAGGGGCCGTGGCCGACGACGCGGAGGGAGCAGGTGCGGTTGTCGTGGCCCCAGGCGACGGCGGTCGGGGCGAAGGAGCCGGGCTGGAAGCGTTTGTAGGAGTTGATGTTCGGTGCGTAGAGGAGGGAGAAGTCGCGCAGGGCGGCGAGTTGTCCGGCGAGGAAGTGGCGCATCACTGGGGACATGCCGCCGTCCTCGCCCGTCATGGCGCTGCGGCCGGCCTCGTCGGTGGACCGGAGCGAGAGGTGGATGTGGCAGGAGTTGCCCTCTCGTTCATTGAACTTGGCCATGAAGGTGAGCGCGACGCCCTCCTGGGCGGCGATCTCCTTGGCACCGGTCTTGTAGACGGCGTGCTGGTCGCAGGTGACCAGGGCTTCGTCGTAACGGAAGACGATCTCGTGCTGGCCGGGATTGCACTCGCCCTTCGCGGACTCGACGGTGAGGCCCGCGGCGGCCATGTCGTTGCGGATGCGGCGCAGCAGCGGCTCGATCCGGCCGGTGCCGAGGACGGAGTAGTCGACGTTGTACTGGTTGGCCGGGGTCAGATCGCGGTAGTTGCGGTCCCAGGCCTGCTCGTAGGTGTCCTTGAAGACGATGAATTCGAGTTCGGTGCCGACATGGGCCGTGTAGCCGTGGCCGGCGAGTCGTTCCAGTTGTCTGCGGAGGATCTGGCGGGGTGCGGCGACAACGGGTGCGCCGTCCTCCCAGGCGAGGTCGGCGATGGCCATCGCGGTGCCCGGGTGCCAGGGGACGCGGCGCAGGGTGGTGAGGTCGGGGTGCAGTGCGAAGTCGCCGTAGCCGCGCTCCCAGGAGGACATGGCGAATCCGTCGACGGTGTTCATGTCGGTGTCGACGGCGAGCAGGTAGTTGCAGCCTTCTGTTCCGTGTTCCATGACTTCGTCGAGGAAGAAGGGGGCCGCGAACCGTTTGCCCTGCAGTCTCCCCTGCATGTCGGGGAAGGCGAGGACCACGGTGTCGATCTCGCCGCTCCCGACGAGGACGCGCAGTTCCTCGACGGAGAGCGGGGCTGTTCGGTCGGACACGGGTGGATCCTCTCCTCGCGGGCCGACGGGTGATCCAAATCTATGGGCACCGCAAGGGATTTGGATACGGTGCCGGTGCGTGCCGCGTGCCGGGTGAGAGAGGGATCTGATGAACCGTCCGCTGATCGGAATCAGTACGTATCTGGAGGCATCGACCCGCTGGGGCGTGTGGGACCTGCCCGCGACGCTGCTGCCTGCGGGATACGCACGCTTGATCCGCGAGTCGGGCGGTCTGGCCGCGCTGCTCCCGCCGGACGATCCGGACCTCGCGGCATCGGTGGTGGCGCGGCTGGACGCGGTGGTGATCGCGGGCGGGCCCGATGTGGATCCCGTACGGTACGGAGCCGACCGCGACCCGCGGACGGGGCCGCCCGCACCGGAGCGCGACGGCTGGGAGACGGCCCTGATCGGCGCCGCGCTCGACTCCGGCACTCCGTTGCTGGCGATCTGCCGTGGCATGCAGCTGCTGAATGTGGCGCTCGGCGGCACGCTCACCCAGCATCTGGACGGTCACTCCGGCCCGCAGGGCGTGGCGGGGAGGTTCGGCTCGCATGTGGTGGCGCCGGTGCCGGGGACTCGGTACGCGTCCGTCGTGCCCGAGGAGACCACCGTCCCGACCTATCACCACCAGTGCGTGGCGCGGCTCGCTCCCGGCCTGGTTGCTTCGGCGCACGCGGCGGACGGCACGGTCGAGGCGATCGAGCTGCCGGGGGCGCGGTGGGTGCTCGGGGTGCAGTGGCATCCGGAGATGGGGGACGATCCGCGGCTGATGCAGGCAGTGGTGGCGGCCGCGACGTGCGGGCAGGCCCCGCCCCGTAAGCCGGCCGGGGACCACGGGGACCGGTGACGCCTCGGGCCGGTGGATGGGGCATGGCGCACGAGGTCGCCTGTGCGTGGGTCCCCGCGACGCGTCCCGCTACGTCGGTGACATGTCCCGGCCCGTCAGCGACAGCAGATCGCGTGCCGGTCCCGTCGGGCGGTGGCCGGAGGGCCAGACCGCGCGCAGTTGGCGCCTCAGCCGCACTCCGGCGATCGGGATCTTGACCAGGCGCCGGGAGGACAGTTCCTCGCCGAGCGCCAGTTCGCTCAGCACGCAGGGGCCCGCGCCGCTCTCCGCCGCCCCCTTCACCGCGGTGGTCGAGGAGAGTTCGAGCAGTGGCTGGGCGAGGCCGCCGTGGACGGCCAGGGCCGCGTCCAGGACCTGGCGGGTGCCGGAGCCGTGCTCACGCAGGATCAGCGGGGTCGCGGCCAGCTCCCGCGGGGTCAGCGGCGTACGGCGGCGGGCCCACGCGTGGGACGGGGCCACGACGACGACCAGCCGGTCGTGGGCGATGACCGTGCCGTCGAGGCCTTCCGGTACGGACAGGCCCTCCACGAAGCCGAGGTCGGCCTCACCGACGAGCAGCCGGCCCGCGACGGCCGCCGAGTTCCCGGCGAGGAGCGAGACCGCGGTGTCCGGCCGTTCGGCGCGCAGCGCTATCAGCCAGCCCGGCAGCAGGTACTCGGCGATGGTCATGGAGGCGGCGACCCGCAGCCGGGAATCCCGCCGGTCACGCAGCGCCTGCGCGCCCGCGTCGAACGCCTCGGCCGCTTCGACGATCCGGCGCGCCCAGTCGGTGACCAGTGCGCCCGCGTCGGTGAGCCGGGAGCCGCGCGGCGAACGGTCCAGCAGGGCGAGGCCGAGCTGCCGCTCCATGGACCGGATGCGGCTGCTGGCCGCGGGCTGGGTGACGCCGACGTCGCGTGCCGCGCGCCCCAGGCTGCCGTGCCGGGCGACCGCGAGCAGCAGTTCGAGCGCACCGAGGTCGGGGACCCGGTGGGCGAGGGGGACATGTTCTTCGCCGGACATAAAGCCAGCTTATGACCTCATAGAGACGGAGTCTCTGGTGGGGTTCGTCCCCCGCCACGAAAATCGTGGCATGGCCATCTTTCCGCAGACGCAACAAGCTCCCGTCCCGTATCCGGCCGCCCCGCGGCTCCCTCACCTGCGGCACGTCGGCCCCAACTGGTACGCAACTGTCATGGGCACCGCGATCGTCGCGAGCGCGGGTGCGACGCTCCCCGTGCATGTCCCGGGACTGCGCGGTGCCTGCACGGTGGTGTGGGCACTCGCGACGGTCATGCTGGCGGTGGTGCTCGCGGCCCGTGCCGGGCACTGGGCCGCCCATCGCGACCAGGCCCGTACCCATCTGCTCGACCCCGCCGTCGCCCCGTTCTACGGCTGTCTCTCGATGGCCCTGCTGGCGGTCGGCGGCTCGTCGATGGTGGTCGGCCGGGACGTCATCGGGCATGGGGCGGCGCTGGCCCTTGATGTGGTGCTGTACACGGCGGGCACGGTGATCGGGCTGGCCGCCGCGGTCGCGATCCCGTATCTGATGGTCGTACGTCACCGGGTCGAGCCCGGCACCGCGTCGCCGGTGTGGCTGCTGCCGGTGGTGGCGCCGATGGTCTCGGCGGCGCTGGGTCCGCTGCTGGTGCCGGAGCTGCCCGCCGGTCAGTGGCGGGAGGCGCTGCTGCTGGCCTGTTACGCGATGTTCGGTCTGAGCCTGCTCGCCACGCTGGTGATGCTGCCGTTGATCTTCGCCCGGCTCGTCCACCAGGGCCCGCTGCCGCTCGTGCTGACGCCCACGCTGTTCCTGGTCCTCGGCCCGCTGGGCCAGTCGACGACCGCGGTCAATCAGCTCGCCGACGTGGCACCGGGCGCGATCGGCGCGCCGTACGACTCGGGGCTGGCGGTGTTCGCCGTGCTGTACGGGGTGCCGGTGATGGGCTTCGCGCTGATGTGGCTGGCGCTGGCCGTCGCACTGGTCGTGCGCGCGGTCCGCAACGGCATGACGTTCAGCATGACGTGGTGGGGCTTCACCTTCCCGGTCGGTACGTGTGTCACGGGCGCCGCGGGCCTGGCCCGGCACACGGGCCTCACGGCGTACACCTGGCTGGCCGTCGCGCTGTACGTGCTGCTGGTGGTGGCGTGGGCGGTGGCCGGGCTGCGGACGCTGCGCGGGCTGGTCAGCGGAGCGCTGCTCGCAGCGCCGCAGGCGCCTGCGCCAGTGACGGCCCGTACCAGGTGAGGAACCGCCCGTCGACGAGCGCGGCGGGCAGTCCGGGGAACGCTTCGGGCCCGTCGTCCGCGGTGAAGCGGTACGGCTCGTCGGGCAGGACGACGAGGTCGGCTCCCGCCGCGTTGAGTGCGTCGAGCGGGATACGGGGGTAGCGCTCGGCGTGGTCCGCGTAGAGGTTCTCGACGCCGAGCCTGGCCAGCAGGTCCCCGGCGAAGGTGTCGCGGCCCAGCACCATCCAGGGTCTGCGCCAGACGGGCACGACCGCACGGCGCGGGGCACGGGGCGGCGGGAGCGCGGCCCAGGCGGCCTCGGCCTCGTCCAGCCAACGCGGCCTGGCCCGTCCGCAGGCGGTGACCAGGACCCGTTCCAGTTCCTCGAACGCCTGGTCGAGGGTGCGGACCGTGGTGACGACCACCTCGATGCCGGCGGCCCCGATCGCCGCGAGGTCGGGTCCGCGGTTCTCCTCCTCGTTGGCGACGACGAGATCGGGCCGGAGCGCGACGATCGCCGCCACGTCGGGATTCTTGGTGCCGCCGATCCGGGCCGCGGTCAGACCGGGCGGGTGGGTGCACCAGTCGGTGACGCCGACCAGGAGGCCGGGGGCGGTGACGGCGACGGCCTCGGTGAGCGAGGGGACCAGGGAGACGACGCGCACGGCGGACAGCCTCTCTAGCGACGCGGGTCGAAGGTGGCGTCGATGTGCTCGGCGACGGCGACGACCAGCAGTCGCGTCCCGGGCACCGTGGCCCGCCAGCGGTGCCGCACCCCACCGGACAGGAACAGCGTGTCGCCCTGCTCCAGCCGGTACGCCTGCCCCTCGGCCTCCACCTCCGCCGCGCCCTGCACCACGTACATCACCTCGTCGTTGCGGTGCTGGAACTCGCGCCCGAGGTCGAGCTCGCCGGTGAACTCCAGGGCGCTGAGCTGATGGCGTCCGCGCACCACCCTGCGTACCCCGTCGCCCTCGCCCGCCCGTACGACGTCGACGGCGCGCGCCGAGTCCGCGGCGGCGCGCAGCCGTGCCGTGCTGGTCTCCAGCGCTTCGGCGACCCGGTCCAGGGAGCGGGCGCTGGGCCGGGCCCGCTCGTTCTCGATCTGGCTGAGGAACGGCACGGACAGGCCGCTGCGGGTGGCGACCGCGGCCAGTGTGAGCCCCAGGGATCTGCGCCGTCGGCGGACCGCGGCGCCCACGCGGAGTGCTTCCTTGTCGTCCATGTCCGGCTCCCTCCCGACTCGTCATCCTCCCGGCTGCCGGCACATTACGCACACGGTTGCGCAAGGTCGGCCGGTGGATGAGTGTCTTCCGGACAGCCGGAAGGGGTGGGTACCGCCGTCGGCGGTGCCCACCCCTTCCCGTTTTCGGGTCCTGTCGGGACCTTACTGCGGGGCCATCGTGTCCGCGATGCCCGGATTCTTCTCCATCCAGGCCTTCACAGCCTCTTCCTCATGTCCCGTACCGCGCTTCTGGATCTGGTTCTCCAGGCCGGCGAGCTGGTCCTCGCTCAGCTTGAAGTTCTTGAACCACTTCGTCAGCTGCGGGTAGTTCGTCGGGAAGTCCTTGCTGGCGATGGTGTGCAGCCGGTCGCCGTCGCCGAAGGCCTTCTCGGGGTCCTTCAGCTTGGTCATGCTGAACTCGTTGTACGCCCAGTGCGGCGTCCAGAGCAGCACCGCGATGGGCTCCTTCTTGGCGTACGCGCGCTTCAGTTCGGACAGCATGCCCGGCGTCGAGGAGTCGACGACCTTGTACTCCTTGTCCAGGCCGTACGTCGGCAGCACGTTCTTCTTGAGGTTCTCCATCGTGGCGGTACCCGGCTCGATGCCGACGATCCGGCCCTTGAACTCCGAGGCCTTGCCCTTGAGGTCGGCGAGGCTCTTGACGTCCTTCACGTACGAGGGCACCGCGACCTCGATGGACGTGGGGCCGTACCACGAACCGATGTCGGTCAGCTGGGAGCCGTACTTGTCCCAGTAGTTCTTCTGGGTGTACGGCAACCAGCCGTCGAACTGCACGTCGATCTGGCCGCGTGACATCGCGGTGTACATCGGACCGACCTCGAACTGCTTGAGGTTGACCTTGTAGCCGCGCTCCTCCAGGACCGCCTTCCACAGGTACGTGGCGGCGATGTCCTCCTCCCAGGGGAACCAGGCCATCTCGACGGCGCGGTCGCGCTCGTCCTTGCCGCTCGCGCCCTTGGGCGCGGCGGCCTTGGCGACGGGGGTCCACTTGTCGGCGACGCCCGGGTTGGCCTTCAGCCAGGTGCGGACCGCCTCCTGCTCCTTGCCGGAGCCGGACTTCTGGATCTGCGCCTCAAGACTGGTGAGCTGGTCCTCGCTCATCTTGAAGTTCTTGAGCCAGCTGCCGACCTCGGGGTTGTCGGCGGAGAAGCCCTTGCGGGCCAGGGTGTGGATGCCGTCGCCCTTGCCCCAGAGGTTCTTGGGGTCCTTGAGCTTGGTCAGTTCGAACTGGTTGTACGCCCAGTGCGGCGACCAGAGCGGGACGACGATCGGTTCCTTCTTGGCGTACGCGCGCTTCAGTTCGGCCAGCATCGACGGCGTGGAGCCGTCGACGACCTTGTACTCCTTGTCCAGGCCGTAGCCCGGCAGGATCTTGTCCTTGAGCAGGCCCATCTCACCGGCGCTGGGCTCGATGCCGACGATCCGGTCCTTGAACTGCGAGCCCTTGCCCTTGAGGTCGGCGAGGGACTTGACGTCCTTCATGTACGAGGGGACGGCCAGTTCCAGCGAGGTGGGGCCGTACCAGGAGCCCATGTCCTCCAGACGGTCCTGGTACTTCTTCCAGTAGCTGGCGTGGGTGATGGGGAGCCAGGAGTCGGTCTCGAAGTCGATCTGGCCGTTGGCCATACCGGTGTAGAGCGCACCGGCCTCGTACTGCTTGACGTCGACCTGGTAGCCGCGCCGCTCCAGCATCTCCTTCCAGAGGAAGGTGGAGGCGATGCCCTCGTCCCACGGGATGTAACCCATGCTGATCTTCTTGCCCGCGCCGACGTTCGAACCGTCGGCGGTGCCGGCGGACTTGCCCGAGCCGGACGAGCCGAAGATTCCCATGGCACCTGCGACGAGCGCGAGGACGACGATGCCGGAGACGGCGACGACGGGCTGCGGACGGTAGTTCCAGATCTTCAGTCCGCCGGCCATCGACTGCGCCTTCGCCAGCGCGCGGCGGGCGAGCGGGGAGACCTCGCGGCCGAGCGCGCCGGTCATCCGGTCCAGGTACATCGCCACGATGACGATGGAGATGCCCGCCTCGAAGCCGAGGCCGACGTCGACGTTGCCGATGGCGCGGTAGACGGCGCCACCGAGGCCGCCGCCGCCGACCATGCCGGCGATGACCACCATGGACAGGCCCAGCATGATGACCTGGTTGATGCCCGCCATGATCGTGGGCAGGGCGAGCGGCAGCTGGACCCGCAGCAGGGTGTTGCGCCGGGTGGTGCCGAACGCCTCGGCCGCCTCGACGAGTTCGCCGTCGACCTGGCGGATGCCGAGCTCGGTCATCCGGACGCCCGGGGGCAGCGAGAAGATGATGGTGGCGATGATGCCGGGCACCACGCCGACGCCGAAGAAGATGACGCCGGGGATCAGGTAGACCATGGCGGGCATGGTCTGCATGAAGTCCAGGACCGGCCGGGTCACCGCGCTGACGGTCTTCGAGCGGGACGCCCAGATGCCCAGCGGCACGGACAGCACCAGCGCGATGATGGTGGCGACGAGCACCAGGGTGACGGTGTCCATCGCTTCGTCCCACAGTTCGACGGAGTCGATGAGGGCGAAGCCCACGAAGGCGAGCACACCCGCGAGCAGACCGCGCAGCCACCAGGCGATGACGGCGACGATGCCCGCGAAGAGCAGCGGTGCGGGGGCGGAGAGCACGGCGGCTATGCCGTCGAACATGCCGCTGACGATCGAGCTGATCGCGTCGAACAGCCAGGAGAGGTGGGTCTGCAGCCAATCGACGGCGGAGTCGACCCAGTCACCGAGAGGAAGCCTAAACATTGGCCACCTTCTTCGTGTCGACCGTGCCGGGCCTGACGTCCTGCGGGGCCTCGGCGGGGGTCATCGGCTCGCCGAGGACGGCGAGCAGCCGGGCCCGCGGTACGACGCCGACGAGCTTGCCCTTGGTGTCGGTCACGGCGACCGCCACACCGCTCTGCGAGCAGGGCGTGAAGAGGTCGATGATCGGCGTGGACTCGGTGACGGTGGCCGGGGCTGCCGCCAGGACGTCGGCGGGGGTACGCAGCTCCTTGCCGTCGTCCGTGGTGGTGCCCATGACCGTGTGCGGCTCGGCCATGATCGCGCCTGCGGTCAGCACCCGGGAGCGGTCGACGTCCTGGGTGAAGGAGGCGACGTAGTCGTTGGCCGGGGTGACGAGGATGTCCTCGGCGGTGCCGAGCTGGACGATCTTCCCGTCGCGCATCACGGCGATGCGGTCGCCGAGGCGCATGGCCTCGTTGAGGTCGTGGGTGATGAAGACGATCGTCTTCTTCAGCCGCTTCTGCAGTTCGAGCAGCTGGTCCTGCATGTCCCGGCGGATCAGCGGGTCGAGCGCGCTGAAGGACTCGTCCATCAGCAGCAGGTCGGCGTCGGTGGCCAGGGCGCGGGCCAGGCCGACACGCTGCTGCATACCGCCGGACAGCTCGTCGGGCCAGGACTTCTCCCAGCCGGCGAGACCCGTCAGCTCCAGCGCCTCGGCAGCGCGCTGCTCGCGCTCGGCGCGCGGCACACCCTGCACTTCGAGGCCGTACCCGGCGTTCTCCAGCACGCTGCGGTGGGGGAAGAGCGCAAAGTGCTGGAACACCATGCTGATCTTCGAGGACCGGACGTGGCGCAGTTCGGCGGGGCTCAGGGCGGTCAGATCCTGGCCGTCGAACAGCACGCGTCCGGCTGTGGGCTCCAGAAGTCCGTTGAGCATGCGCAGCAACGTGGACTTTCCGGACCCGGACAGACCCATCACGACGAAGATCTGTCCCGGTTCGACGGTGAACGAGGCGTCGATCACCGCTGCGGTCGTTCCGTCGGCGCGCAGCGCGTCGCGGTCGGCGCCGCTTTCGAGCTTCTGCACGGCTTGATCGGGTCGTCTGCCGAACACTTTGTACAAGTGTTCGGCTTGCAGCCTTGACACATACACCTCGCGGGTTGAACGGAAAAACGGTCTGCCACCCCCTCCGACAGACCGTGGAGCGACGCGGATTCGGCCCGCATGGCACGTGCGGTAGTTGAAATTGCTACGTGCTCCGCTCCGGCTGCGCGCCTGCCCTCACTTACACGAGCCAAACACAAGAGTGATCCACCTCACATATGAGCGGGCGCTGCCGGGACGGGGCCGCCCCCGGCTCGGCACGGCCCGACCGTCCCCGGCGGCCGGGGCCGACGCCGGCCCCGGTGAGGTGCGAGCACCTGTCAGTGGGGTGCGGCATCATCGGGGTGTGACGCGACGCCTGATGCTCCTCGACACCGCCTCCCTCTACTACCGCGCCTACTTCGGGGTCCCCGATTCGGTACGCGCCCCGGACGGGACGCCGGTCAACGCCGTGCGCGGGCTGCTCGATTTCATCGGGCGCCTGGTGCAGGACCACCGGCCCGATGACCTGGTCGCCTGCATGGACGCGGACTGGCGGCCGCACTGGCGGGTGGAGCTGATCCCTACATACAAGGCGCACCGGGTCGCGGTGGAGACTGCCGAGGGACTGCCCGACGAGGAGGAGACCCCCGACACCCTGGCCCCGCAGGTGCCGGTCATCGAGGATGTGCTCGATGCGCTCGGCATCGCCCGGGTCGGCGTCGCGGGCTACGAGGCGGACGACGTGATCGGCACGCTCACGGGCCTGGCCACCGGCCCCGTGGACATCGTCACCGGCGACCGGGATCTCTATCAGCTGGTCGACGACGCCCGCGGGGTGCGGGTGCTCTACCCGCTGAAGGGGGTCGGCTCGCTCCAGCTGACAGACGAGGCGTGGCTGCGGGAGAAGTACGGGGTGGACGGCTCCGGATACGTCGATCTGGCCCTGCTGCGCGGCGACCCGAGCGACGGGCTGCCCGGCGTCCCGGGGATCGGCGAGAAGACGGCGGCGAAATTGCTCGACGCCTTCGGCGATCTGGCCTCAATCATGGCCGCGGTCGACGATCCGGCCGCCAAGCTGACGCCCTCGCAGCGCAAGCGGCTCGACGAGGCCCGGGACTACGTCGCCGTCGCACCGAAGGTGGTCCGCGTCGCCGGGGACGTACCCCTGCCGGAGTTCGACCCCGCGCTGCCCTCCGAGCCGCGCGATCCGGTCGCACTCGAAGCCCTCGCGAAGCGGTGGGGGCTGGGCGGGGCGCTGCAACGCCTGCTCTTCGCACTGCACGCCTGACTCCGGCCCTCCACAGCGCATGACCGAGGTGCTAACTTAGGTAAGCCTAAGCAATCGGAGCAGGGAGAACCTCGTGGCAGAACGACCGGCACGGCAGGCACCCAAGGCGCAGGGGGCCCACGTTCTGCGCACCGAGCAGATCACCCCGCACATGGTCCGTGTAGTGCTCGGCGGTGACGGTCTCGCCGATTTCGGGCTCTCCGGGTTCACCGACCACTACGTCAAGCTCTGCTTCGCCCCCGAGGGTGCGGACTACGCGCACCCGTTCGACATGGCCCGCATCCGCGAGGAACAGCCGCGGGAGCTGTGGCCCACCACCCGCACGTACACGGTGCGCTCCTGGGATCCGGTCGCCCGGGAGCTGGCCATCGACTTCGTGGTGCATGGCGACGAGGGCCTCGCCGGCCCCTGGGCGATGCGGGCGGCCCCGGGCGATCCGGTGACGTTCCTCGGCCCGGGCGGGGGCTACGGCCCGGACGCCTCGGCGGACTGGCACCTTCTGGCGGGCGACGAGAGCGCCCTCCCGGCCATCGCGGCGACCCTGGAGCAGATGCCGGCGGGCGCGGTGGTGCGCGCGTTCGTCGAGGTGGCGGATGCTTCGGAGGAGCAGAAGATCGCGACGCCCGACGGGGTCGGGGTGACCTGGCTGCACCGCGGGGAGCGCCCGGTCGGCGAGGCACTGATCGCGGCAGTGACGGGGCTGGAGTTCCCGGCCGGCGCGGTCCGGGCATTCGTCCACGGCGAGGCGGGTTTCGTGAAGGAGATACGCCGCCATCTGCGCTTGGAGCGCAAGATCCCGCTCCCCCAGCTGTCCATCTCCGGCTACTGGCGGCTCGGCCAGAACGACGACGCCTGGCGCTCGGTCAAGCGCGAGTGGAACGCACAGGTGGAGCGCGAGCAGGAGAAGGCGGCATAGCACCGGCGCACTCCCGTAAGCCCCGGTCCCGACCGGGGCTTACGCATTCCCCGAGCGCCGGCTCACTCACCGTCGACAGGCGCCACCACCCCACCGTCGCCGTCGCCGTACGCACCCGCCTCACCCCTGCCGCCACCGTCGCCGTCGGCACCCCCGCCGTCACCCACCGTCTCGAACGCGCGCGCGGACGCGTCCACGTGCGCGAGCCGTCGCAGCGCGCTGAACATCGCCTCCCCTAGTACCGTGCCGACGACCACGCTCTCCACCAGGTCCTCGCGCGCCACCCGCCGCCCCACGTAGTCGAGGTCGGCCCGCGCGACCGGTTCGGCGGCGGCCGCGTAGTCGTCGAGCAGTCCGACGAATCCGCCGTGCCCGGCCCGCCGCAGCGCGACGAGCACCCCGGCCAGGCACTCACCGGCCGGGCCGTGCGCGTCGGCCAGCCAGCCGCGCCGTTCCACCAGCTCCGCCACCTCGTCGCGGGCGTCGTCCAGTTCGGGCCCCGGCTCGCTCCCCTGAAGCGGAGTCAGGCGCTTCGACGCGACACCCAGCACCTTGTGCACCGGTTGCTCCGGGTCCTCGACCGCCCGGAGCACATCCCCGATGGCCGCCAGCGAGAGCCCGCCGACATCCAGCAGGGCACGGATCAGCCGCAGCCTGCGCTCATGGCCGGAGTCGTAACTCGCCTGGTTCGGGCTCGTCAACTGCCCGGCAGGCAGCAGCCCTTCACGTACATAGAACTTGATCGTCGGTACCGGAACCCCGGACCTGCGACTCAACTCACCGATGCGCACCGCGTGTTCTTCCTTCCGCGCTTGCCAACCCCCTACCCATGATAGATAGTTCCACTATCGGATAGTAGAAAGTGCCGCTATCCATATTCCAAGGGGGAACCTCATGTCTTCATGGATTTCGCAGACTTCATGGACTTCATGGCGCTCATGGCACCGGCCGTTAGTCCTCTTCGCGGCCTCGATGGTCGTGATGACGGTCGTGTCGGCGGTGGGGCTGATGGTCGACGACCGGGTCCTGGCAGGCACGGCCATCTGGTTCAAGCCGTTCAAGTTCGCGCTCTCGTTCGTCGTCTACGCCCTCGCGCTCGCCTGGATGCTGACCCTGGTCACCCGTGGCCGACGCGTCGGCCGGTGGGCCGGGACCGTGGTCGCGCTGTCCAGCCTGACCGAGATGGCGATCATCACCGGCCAGGTGATCCGCGGCAAGCGCAGCCATTTCAACCACGCCACGCCGTTCGACGAGACGCTGTTCAACCTGATGGGCATCACCGTCACCGTCCTCTGGACCGGCACGCTGGTCATAGCCGTCCTGCTGCTGCGAGCCCGGATCGCCGACCGCGCCGCCGCCTGGGCGATCCGCTCGGGTGTCCTGCTCGCCCTGGTGGGAGCCGGATTCGGCTTCCTGATGACGCAGCCCACGCCCGGGCAGCGGGCGGCGGGGAACCTGGACACCGCCGACGTGATCGGCGCGCACTCCGTCGGCGTACCGGACGGCGGCCCGTCGATGCCGCTCACCGGCTGGTCGACGACCGGCGGCGATCTGCGAATACCGCACTTCATCGGCATGCACGCACTCCAACTGCTGCCACTCTTCCTGCTCGTACTGCTCGCACTGGCTCCGCGCTTCCCCCGGCTGCGCGATCCGCGGGTCCGGCTGCGGCTGGTCCTGGTCGCCTCCGGCGCGTACGCGGCGGTCGTCGTACTGGTCGCCTGGCAGGCGCTGCGCGGTCAGCCACTGATCCACCCCGACGGCGCGACGCTCGGCGCCGCGGCCCTGATCGTGACGGCGAGTGGAGCCTGCGGCTTTGCGGCCCTCAGGTCGACTCCCCTACCGCAGAAGCCCGTTCCCGAAGCCGACGTGCTCGCCGGCTCCGATTCCCCTGCGAAGGAGTTCGCGGCATGACCGGTGCACTCTTCGAGTTCACGTTCCTCCTGGCGGCCCCGTTCTGGCTGCTCATGATCCTCGCGCCGAACTGGCGCCCCACGGCACGCGTCGCCGCGTCCCCGCTCACCGTCCTGCCGGTGCTCGCGGTCTATCTGCTCATGGCCGTGCCGGTCTTCCCCGAGCTCTGGGACGCGGTGCGCAGCCCCGACATCGATACCTTCCGTGAGCTGACGGCCCTGGCGAACGGGGCGGGGGCGATCTGGGCG
This sequence comes from Streptomyces sp. NPDC057543, assembly GCF_042801895.1. Classification (NCBI taxonomy): domain Bacteria; kingdom Bacillati; phylum Actinomycetota; class Actinomycetes; order Kitasatosporales; family Streptomycetaceae; genus Streptomyces; species Streptomyces sp. NPDC057543. Next base: position 21,708 of record NZ_JBHVFF010000091.1, read on the forward strand.
CAGGTCATCGCCTGGGATCTGCTGCTGGGCCAGTGGATGTTCCTGGAGGCCCGCCGTCTGGGGATCTCTCCGCTGGTGATGGGCCCGCTGCTGGTGCTGACGATTCTGCTGTCGCCGTTCGCACTGCTGGTCTTCCTCCCGCTGCGCGCGGTACTGAAGCCGAAGGCCCGGCCCGGGAACGGAATCCCGGACCGGGTCGGCCACGCGTCGCTGCAATAGGACTTGCGTCGGACGGACTTCTGGTACGAGCGGAACGTAAAGGTGGACAGCCGGACCGCCACCCCCGCGAGAACCCGCAGGGCTCCCCCGCGGCCGAGCACCAGACCCCATTCGGGATCGGAGGTCAGTGCCGAACGGCCCACCACCATCGCCCCCGCGCCGCCCGGGTAGGCGGCTCCGGCGACCCGGCCGAGCAGCACGACGAAGACGGACTGCACGACGGTGCTGATGCCGTTCTGCACGACGTTGGCGTTCATCAGCGCGTTGCGGCTGACGGGCGTCGTCAGGAGTCGGTTGAGTGTGCCGCGCTCGATCTCCTCCAGGGTGCCCATGCCGGCCCACATGATCGATCCGAGGGCACTCATCACCACGATGCCGGCGATCAGGTGGTCCGGATAGGACGTGATGCCGAAGCCGTCGAGCTCGACGACCTTCCTGAAGAGGTTGCCGAAGAGGAACAACCGGATCACCGGCTGGACGAGGGAGATCGCCAGGAAGATCGGCTGACGGAAGACCGCCATGAGATGACGTCTGGTCATGTACCGGGTCCGGGACGCGACGTGGCTGCCCATCGGACACCTCCGGCCGGGGTGGGGGCGGCGACCCGTCGGGGCTCGGCGGCGTCGGCCTCGGCCTCGAAGAAGCGGCGTCCGGCGTAGCGCAGACAGACGTCGTCGAGGGAGGGGTGGGCCACGGTGGCGGCGGCGACCGCCGCACCGGCCCGCTCCAGGGCGGCGAGCAGGACGGGGACGGCCGCCGCGCCGGCCCCGACGCGCACGGTCGCCCGGCGGCCGTCGACCAGTACGTCGTGCACCCCGGCAGTCCGGCGCGTCAACCACGATGTATCGCGAATTCCGGGACACGTGGAAGGATCTCGCGCACCGACCCGTCCACGCTGCCCCGGCTCCGGAAGGCCTGCCGAGAGCCGATGCGCAATCAGGGAGGAAGCCCGCGTGAAAGAAGCCGTGTACATCAGTGCAGCGCCCTCGGCCGGGCCCGATCTCCAGGATCTTCTGGGGATGGTCGCGCGAGGCGATCAGGACGCGTTCGCCAAGGTGTACGACGCGGTCGGCGGGCCGGTCCTCGGGGTCGTACGGAGCGTGCTGCGCGATCCCGCCCAGTCGGAGGAGGTCGCGCAGGAGGTGCTGGTCGAGGTGTGGCGCACCGCCCCTCGGTTCCGGGCCGCCCGCGGCAGCGCGATGAGCTGGGTGCTGACACTGGCCCATCGCCGGGCCGTGGACCGGGTGCGCTCGGCCGAGGCGTCGACGGCCCGTGAGCACAGGGCCGCACTGCTGGACCGGATGCCCGCCTTCGACGAGGTCACCGAGCAGGTCGAGAGCCGGCTGGAGCGCGAACAGGTCCGCCGCTGCATGCGGGCCCTCTCCGAGGTGCAACGGCAGTCCGTGGACCTCGCCTACTACCGGGGGCTGACGTATCGCGAGGTGTCGGAACTGCTCTCCGTACCGCTCGGCACGATCAAGACGCGACTGCGCGACGGACTGATCCGGCTGCGCGACTGCCTCGGGGTGAGCGCATGAGCAACGCCGAACCGCACGCGCTGACCGGGGCGTACGCCCTGCAGGCCCTGCCGGAGGCCGAGCGGCGGGACTTCGAACGACATCTCGGCGACTGCGCGGCCTGCACCGTGGAGGTGCGCGAGCTGTCGGAGACCGCCGCCCGGCTCGGGCTCGCGGTGGCCCGCACACCACCTCCCGAGCTGCGCGAACGGGTGCTGCGGGAGATCACGGCCGTACGGCAGGAATCTGCGTCGGACGCCCGGCCGTCGCGCACCACCGGGGACGGTGGGAACCGGGCCGGCCGGTGGCCGAGGGGCGTCCTCGCCGCGTGTCTGGCGGCAGCCGTCGACTTCGGCGGGATCGCCGTCCGGCAGAACCAGGAAGCGCGGACCGCCCGGGCGGACGCCCGTACCGCACAGCGGCAGAACGCACAGCTGGCCCAGGTACTGGCGGCACCGGACGCCCACGCCGAATCCAGCACGCTCGGGGGCGGGGCGCGGGCCACCGTTGTGGTCTCCAAGAGGGAGAACCGCGCCGTCCTCCTGGCGTCGGGAATGCGGGAACCACCGATCGGCACGGTGTACCAGCTGTGGTTCGAGGACTACGGCACGATGCGCTCCGCGGGCCTCATGAGAACGGTGAACACCCCGACACCGCAGCACGCGATGCTGCTGGACGGCCCCGTCGGCCGCGCCTCCGGCATAGGCATCACCGTCGAACCGGCCGGCGGGTCCGCTCGTCCGACGTCCGCCCCGTTGGCCCTGCTGCCCATCCCAGCGGCCTGACGCGTGGTACGGCGAACGGTTCGGGCCCGCCGCTCGGCGATCGTCGCAACCGGCCGTCGCCGCAAAGAAGCTCACACCCCATCGGGTGCCTGACCAATCCGCCCGGCGCCCGGCGACGAATCCTGTTTGTGACTGAAGACCGAGAAGATTCGCAGCAGGCCGGAGCGGCACGGCCCCGGCGATCCCACTGGGCACGCACCACCCTCGCCGCGCTCAGCGGTCTGATCGCCGGGTTCTGCGCCCTGGCCGTCGCCGAACTGGTCGCGGCTGTCGTACGCCCCGAGGCGGGCCCGGTCACGGCAGTGGGCAGTGCGGTGATCGACCGTACTCTCCCGGCTGTGAAGGAGTTCGCCGTACGGAATTTCGGCACCGCCGACAAGCTGGCGCTCCAGCTCGGGATCCTGGTTCTCCTGGCGCTCTTCGCCGTGGTGGTCGGCGTGCTGGCACTGCGGCACCGATGGGTCGGTTCCGCCGCCGTACTGGTCTTCGGTCTGGTCGGGGCCGTGGCGGCGGCGGGGCGCCCCGAAGGCGCACCTGCCGACGCGCTGCCTTCGGTGGTGGGTGCCGTGGTGGCTGCGGGGGTGCTGTACCTCCTGGTCGGACTGCTCGCACCGGCTCCGCCGCCTTCTCCCGCGGCCGGGGAGAGGGCGGCGGAGGCATACGACACCTTCGACCGCCGCGGCTTCGTCGTCGCGGCGACCGCAGCCGCGGCGGCCTCGGCGGGCGCGGGAATTCTGGGACGGCGGCTCACCTCCTCCGTCCAGGCCGGGGCCACCGCTTCACGTCACAACCTGATCCTCCCCGTACCGGAATCCGCCGCACCGGCCATTCCCCCGGGCGCCGATCTGAGGATCCGGGGACTGAGTTCCTTCATCACCCCGAACAAGGACTTCTACCGGGTGGACACGGCCCTGGTCGTGCCCCGCGTCGATGCCGGCACGTGGCGGCTGAAGATCCACGGCAAGGGGGTCGCACGGCCGCTGGAGGTCACCCTCCAGGACCTGCTGCGCCGCGAGATCATCGAACGCGACATCACCCTGGCCTGCGTGTCCAACGAGGTCGGCGGCCCCTACGTCGGCAACGCCAGGTGGATCGGCGTACGGCTGGCCGATCTGCTCCGCGAGGCCGGGGTTCGCCCGCCGTCGAAGGGCGGTCCCGCCGACCAGATCGTCGCGCGTTCCGTCGACGGCATGACGATCGGCTCACCGGTCGAAACGGTCATGGACGGACGCGACGCGATGCTCGCCTTCGGCATGAACGGCGAGCCGCTGCCCTTCGAGCACGGCTTCCCGGTCCGGATGGTCGTTCCCGGCCTGTACGGGTACGTCTCGGCCTGCAAGTGGATCAAGGACATCGAACTCACCACGTTCGCCGCGTACGACGCCTACTGGGTCAAACAGTCCTGGTCCCAGCAGGCGCCGATCAAGACCGAGTCCAGGATCGACACGCCCCGCCCGTTCTCCTCCCCGAAGACCGGCACGGTGCCGGTGGCCGGGGTGGCCTGGGCGCAGCACCGCGGTATCTCGCGGGTCGAGGTCCGGGTGGACGGCGGGGAGTGGCATACGGCCCGGCTGGCCGCCGCGGACAACCGGGACACCTGGCGCCAGTGGGTGTGGGAGTGGCCCGCCACAGCCGGCAACCACACCCTCGAGGTCCGCGCCACGGACGGAACCGGCGCCACCCAGACCGGCGACCGCGTCGGCACCGTGCCCAACGGCGCGACGGGCTGGCACTCGGTGACGGTCGACGTGTCCTGACCGAGCGGTGCACCCGGGAGATCGCCCTCCGTGACACTGACCGGATAGAACCTCACAGCGTGATGGAGCGGCAGGACCGGACTGATCCGGGTGGCACTGAACGGTGGCGATCCGCTCGCAGCCGTTCCGGGCGCCGTGGACCGCGCGCACGAGGGTCACCGCGAGCGCTGGGCCCGCCGTCCTCGCGTCCGACTCGCACCCGGACTCGGCAACCGAGTTCAACGGTGCGGTACGGCCACGCCAGGGCACCGCGCTGTGGACACTGCGCACCACACATACGTACGAGAACGCCCTGGCCGCAGCGGTGGACGTGGGCGGGGACACCGGCACGGTCGCGACGGTGACCGGTGGCCCGGCGGGGGCTGTGTACGGCTTCGGCGCAATACCGACTCGCTGGACGGAGCCCCTGCACGTACCCCGCTGCCGGGGACCGGGTACCGCGGACACCAGACCTGGTGGACCTGGCCGGGGCAGCTGGAGCGTGCCTCACACGTCACGATTCCCACCGATATTCGTAACCCCCGAACCTGCGCATAAGGGCCAGATAAGCGCAGAATGGCATAGAGGGCCGCTTTTCCTCACAAACGGCGGCCAGGTCTGCAGGAGCGAAGGAGACCAACCCATGTCAAACCTCTCGCACACCGGCCGTGACATCGCCAGTCACCCCGATGTTTCCGAAATGCGCGATCGCTATGCGCGAGTGCTCGGTGGCCGTGACGTGGCCCTCGTGGACGCACCGGTGTTCCTCGTCGGTCTCTATTGCGCCGTCTCGCCCTGGGTGCTTGGCTTCCCGACGAGCCAGCCCGCCCTCGTGGCGCACAACGTGATCATGGGTATCGCCATCGCCGTGCTGGGCCTCGGATTCACCGTCATGCCGGAGCGGATGTACGGCCTGAGCTGGGCCATCTGCGCCATGGGCGCCTGGATGATCGCCTCGACGTGGGTGGTCGGCAGCGGCCCGAGCCTCGGCGTCATCCTGAACAACGTCATCATCGGCGGACTGACCCTGCTGCTGGGGCTGGTCTGCGC